>NZ_JANJES010000009.1:0-71167 GCF_044878465.1 Rothia sp. BD8
TGCTGGCAGCATCCTTCGAACCCGCCCCCCCCCCCCCCGCCCCCCGGGGGCCCCCCCACGGGGGGGGGGCCCGGGGGGCCCCCCCCCCCCCCCCGGGGGGGCCCCCAGGCCCACCCCCCCCCCCCCCCCCCGCGGGGGGGCCGGGCCGCCCCCCCCCCCCCCCCCCCGCCCCCCCCCCCCCCCCCCCCCCCCCCCCCCCCCCCCGGGGGGGGGCGGGCGGCCCCCCCCGGGGGCGGCAGGGATGGGCCGGCGACGGCGTCGGGCCGGAGCACCGGGGACTAGAGCACCAGGGACAGGGCCAGCACCCACAGGCAGGCGTAGGCGAGCAGGCCGAGGCTGTAGGGCAGGGCCAGGCGCATCAGGCGGGACTCCTGCCCGGAGCGGTCCACCGCTGCGGTGGCGATGGCGATGGACTGCGGGGAGACGACCTTCGCCATCAGCCCGCCGGCGGTGCTGGAGGCCACCAGCAGGGTCTGGTTGACCCCGATCTGCCCGGCGGTCACGGCCTGCAGGCCCGCGAAGAGGGTGTTGCTGTTGACCACCGAGCCGGTGACGAACACGCCGATCCACCCGATGATCGGGGACAGCAGGGGGAAGACGGAACCGGCCGCGGCCAGAGCGAGGCCGAGGGTCGAGGACATGCCCGCGAAGCTCATGATGTTCGCCACCGCCATGACGAGGCAGATCATGAGGATCGGGGTGGACAGCTGCCGCCAGGCCCCGGCCAGCTCCTGACCGGCCTCGCGCCAGCCGATGGCGCGGGTGCTCAGCACGGTGATGATCGCCGCGACGAGGATCGCGGTGCCGCTGGCGGAGAGCAGGTTGAGGTTCCACACCGCCGTCAGCGGGGCGTCCTGCTCCACGATCGGGGTGGTGCGGGCCACCGCCTGATGCAGGGCGGGCATCTGCAGGGACAGCGAGGTGAAGGACAGTGGCCCGCCCGGGGCGGTGAGAGCCTTCACGCCCGGCAGGGACCACAGCAGGATCAGCACGGAGAGGATGTAGAAGGGGCTCCAGGCGGCCAGCACCTGTCTGCCGGCGGGGCGATCCCCGCCGGCCGCAGCCGCAGGTTCGGGGGCGCCGGGTTCGCGGTAGATCCGCTTCGGCTGCCAGCGGCGCATCGTCACGGTCAGGGCCACCATCGCGCCCAGCGGCGGGACGATGTCGGCCAGCTCCGGGCCGAGCAGCAGCAGGACCGCGGCCTGCAGCCCGCCGAAGACCAGCCCGGAGACCAGGGCCACGGGGAAGGTCTCGCGCAGCCCGCGCCAGCCGTCCATGATGGCCATCAGCAGGAAGGGCACGGCGGCGGTGACCAGGATGGTCACCAGCACCATCATGGCCGACAGCTCGTGCAGGCCCACCCCGCCCTGCTGGGCCCCGACGATCACGGGGATGCCGATGGCCCCGTAGGAGCCGGCCGCGGCATTGGCCACGAGCGCCAGCATGGCCGCGCGCAGCGGTTCGAAGCCGAGAGCCACCAGCAGCGCCGCGCAGATCGCGATGGGGATGCCGAAGCCGGCCGCGCCCTCCAGGAAGCCGCCGAAGCAGTAGGCGATGAGCAGGACCTGCACCCGCTGGTCCGTGGAGATCGCGGCGATCGAGGCCCGGATGGTCTCGAACTTCCCGGCGCGCACCGCGATGCGGTACAGCCAGACGGCCATCAGCACGATCCAGCCGATGGGCCACAGGCCGTTGAGCACACCGTAGACGGCGGCCGAAGCGGCCGAGGGCACGGGCAGCCCGAAGACCGCGGTGCCCAGCACGGCGGTGAGCGCCAGGGCGATGATCGCGGCGGTGATGCCCTTGAGTTTGAACAGGGTCAATCCGAGGAGGAAGACGAGGATGGGCAGGGCCGCGACGAGAGCGGAGAGCCAGAGGGAGCCCAGCGGGTCGTAGTGCTGCAGGAACATGTCCGGTGCGAGCCTTTCGTGTTCTCGGAAGGCCCCGTCCGTGAGCGCCATCGTCCACGCGTGCCGGGGATCCTCCGGACCCGAGTCTACCCAGCAGAACACTCACGAACCCACATAAACCCACACGAACGCAGTATGTGACGGCGTGACCTTCGTCAAGCCGCACGACCCGCCGGCTCAGGCGTCGATCTGCTCCAGGTCCAGCTCGTCCGCGTGGGAGATGATGAAGTCCTTCCGGGGGGCCACCTCGGAGCCCATCAGCAGGGAGAACGCCCGCTCGGCGGCCTGGGCGTCCTCGATGCGCACCCGGCGCAGCAGGCGCTGGCGCGGGTCCATCGTGGTCTCGGCCAGCTGGTCCGCGTCCATCTCCCCCAGGCCCTTGTACCGCTGGATCGGCTCCTTGTACCGCTGCCCCTCGGCCTCCAGGCGGGCCAGCACCTCGTGCAGCTGCTTCTCCGAGTAGGTGTAGACCATCTCGTTGTCCCTGCCCCGGCGCACGATCTCCACCCGGTGCAGCGGGGGCACCGCGGCGTAGACCCGCCCGGCCTCCACCAGCGGGCGCATGTAGCGGTAGAACAGCGTCAGCAGCAGGGTGCGGATGTGCGCGCCGTCCACATCGGCGTCGGTCATCATCACGACCTTGCCGTAGCGGGCGGCGTCGAGGTCGAAGGTGCGCCCCGAGCCGGCCCCGATCACCTGGATCAGCGCCGCGCACTCGGCGTTGGCCAGCATGTCCGTCAGGGAGGCCTTCTGCACGTTGAGGATCTTCCCGCGGATGGGCAGCAGGGCCTGGTAGTGGGAGGCCCGGGCCAGGCGGGCCGTGCCCAGCGCGGAGTCGCCCTCCACGATGAACAGCTCGGAGTGGGCGACGTCGTCCGTGCGGCAGTCCACCAGCTTGGCCGGCATCTGCGAGGTCTCCAGGGCGTTCTTGCGCCGCTGGGTCTCCTTGTGCACCCGCGCGGAGATCCTGGATTTCATCTCCGCGACGATCTTCTCCAGCACCTGCCCGGCCTGCTGCTTCTGCGCTCGGGCCGAGGAGGTCAGGGTCTTCTCCAGCTGCTGGGAGACCACCTTGGAGACGATCTGGCGGGCCGCGGGAGTGCCCAGGATCTCCTTGGTCTGGCCCTCGAACTGCGGCTCCACGAGGCGGACGTTGAGCACGGCGGTGAGTCCGGCCAGGGCGTCGTCCTTCTCCACTTTGTCCGTGCCGGCCTTGAGCTTGCGGGCGTTGGCCGCGATCTGCTGGCGCACGGTCTTCAGCAGCCCCTGCTCGAAGCCGGTCAGGTGGGTGCCGCCCTTGGGGGTCGCGATGATGTTGACGTAGGAGCGCACGGTGGTCTCGTAGCCGATGCCCCAGCGCAGCGCCACGTCCACCTCGCACTCGCGCTGCACCTCCTGCAGCTGCGAGCGCCCGTCGGGCCCGAGCACGGGCACGGTCTCGGTGAAGGCCCCGGTGCCCTGGAAGCGCCAGACGTCGGTCACCGGCGCGTCCGGGGCGAGGAACTCCACGTATTCGGCGATGCCGCCGTCGTGCTGGAAGACCTCCTCGTGCGGGCCCTCGGCCCCGGCCGTGCCGGGAAGCCTGCGCTCGTCCGTGATGGACAGGCGCAGGCCGGGCACCAGGAAGCTGGTCTGGCGAGCCCGCTGCACGAGGTCCTCGTAGCCGAAGGCGGCGTCCGGGGTGAAGATCTGCCGGTCGGCCCAGTAGCGCACCCGGGTGCCGGTGGCCCCGCGGCGGGCCTTCCCGACCACCCGCAGGGCTTCCCCGGGCTCGACCGGGGTGAAGGGGGCGTCCGGGGAGGGGGCTCCGGTGTCGTCGAAGGTCCCCGGGATGCCGTGGCGGAAGGACATCTGGTGGGTCTTCCCGCCCCGGTCCACCTGCACGTCCAGGCGGGAGGACAGGGCGTTGACCACGGAGGCGCCGACCCCGTGCAGGCCGCCGACGGCGTTGTAGGTGCCGCCGCCGAACTTGCCGCCGGCGTGCAGCTTGGTGAAGACCACCTCGACGCCGGTGAGTCCGGTGCGCGGTTCGATGTCGGTGGGGATGCCGCGCCCGTCGTCGCGCACCTCCACGGAGCCGTCCCGGTTGAGCACGATGCCGATGGCCTGGCCGTACCCGGCCAGGGCCTCGTCCACGGAGTTGTCGATGATCTCCCACAGGCAGTGCATCAGCCCGCGGGAGTCGGTGGAGCCGATGTACATGCCGGGGCGCTTGCGCACCGCCTCCAGGCCCTCCAGGACGGAGAGCTGACGTGCCGTGTACTCGGACTGCTGGGGACTCACGGAAACGGTGCTCCTCACGGGGACGGGCGGGTGCGGGCGGGGTCGGGACAGTGCCCCAGTCTACGACGGGCGCGGGCAGCACCCATGCCCACAGCGAACTGGACGGGGCCGGGATGACATCGGGGGTGCTCCGTGTTTGCATGGATGGACATCAGCGCCGCCCCGATCCCCCGCCGCGTGCGGGTGCAGGGGCGGGAACGACTCGTCAGGAGGACCATCATGACGGCAACTCTGGAAGCACGCCAGCTCGACGCGACCGACCGCTGCGACTCCTGCGGAGCCCAGGCCTACGTGCGCGTCGTGCTGGAATCGGGCGGGGAGCTGCTGTTCTGCGCCCACCACGCCAGCGCCAACGAGGCCAAGCTGCGCCCGATGGCCAGCATCTGGCAGGACGAGCGGGATCGGCTCACCACGCCCGCCGCGGTCTGAGATCTCCTCGGGCAGCCACGCGAAGAACCCCGCATCGCCGACACGGCGGTGCGGGGTTCTTCGCGCTCTGAGGCGGGTCCGAGAGGATCCCGGCGGGCCGGTGAGCCGCACCAGCGGCCTCCCCGACCCGGGTCCGGCTCAGTCCAGGTAGTCCCGCAGCACCTGGGAGCGGGAGGGGTGGCGCAGCTTGGACATGGTCTTGGACTCGATCTGGCGGATCCGCTCGCGGGTCACGCCGTAGACCTTGCCGATCTCATCGAGGGTCTTCGGCTGACCATCGGTCATGCCGAAGCGCATGGCCACCACGCCGGCCTCCCGCTCGGAGAGGGTGTCCAGCACGGAGTGCAGCTGCTCCTGCAGCAGGGTGAAGGACACGGCGTCGGCGGGGACCACGGCCTCGGAGTCCTCGATGAGGTCGCCGAACTCGGAGTCCCCGTCCTCGCCCAGCGGGGTGTGCAGGGAGATCGGCTCGCGGCCGTACTTCTGGACCTCCACGACCTTCTCCGGGGTCATGTCCAGCTCCTTGGCCAGCTCCTCCGGGGTGGGCTCGCGGCCGAGGTCCTGCAGCATCTGCCGCTGCACGCGGGCCAGCTTGTTGATGACCTCGACCATGTGCACGGGGATGCGGATGGTGCGGGCCTGGTCGGCCATCGCCCGGGTGATCGCCTGCCGGATCCACCAGGTGGCGTAGGTGGAGAATTTGAAGCCCTTGGAGTAGTCGAACTTCTCCACCGCGCGGATCAGGCCCAGGTTGCCCTCCTGGATCAGGTCCAGGAAGAGCATGCCGCGCCCGGTGTAGCGCTTGGCCAGGGAGACCACCAGGCGCAGGTTGGCCTCCAGCAGGTGGTTCTTGGCCCGCTTGCCGTCGTGGATGACCCAGCGCAGCTCCTTGCGCAGCTGCGGGTCCAGGGTGTCCCCCTCGGTCTTCATCTTGTGCTCGGCGTACAGCCCGGCCTCGATGCGCATCGCCAGGTCCACCTCCTGCTCGGCGTTCAGCAGGGAGACCTTGCCGATCTGCTTGAGGTAGTCCTTGACCGGGTCCGCGGTGGCACCGGGGGCCTGCACGCGCAGGGCCGGCTCGTCGTCGTCATCGGAGGTGGAGATCACGAAGCCGTTGCCGCGCGCGGCCACGGTCTTCTTCTCCTTCTTGTCCTCGTCCTCGACGACCTCCTCCTCGGTCTCCTCGGCCTGGTCCTCGACGTCGGCGCTGTTGGCCAGCTCCTCGATCTCATCGGCCTTGGTCTTGCGCGCACCCTTCTTCGGGGCGGCCTTAGCGGCCGAGCGCGAGCGGGTGGAGGTCTTCTTCGCGGTGGCGGTGCGGGTCCCGGACTTCGCCGTGGTGCCCGACTTCGCGGCGGACTTGGCCCGCGTGGTCTTGCCCGCGGAGGTCTTGGCGGCACCGGTCTTCGTCCCGCCGGTCTTGCCCGCACCGGCCTTGGCGGCGGTCTGACCGGCGTCGGTCCCGGACTCAGCGGTCTTGGCGGCCGCGGTCTTTGCCGCAGCGGTCCCGGCGGTCTTCGTCCCGCTCTTGCGCGCGGTGGTCTTGCCGGCGGGCTTGGTGGCGGTGGACTGGGCGCCGCTCTTGGCGGCCGCGGTCTTGGTTCCGCCGGCCTTCGCCGCGGACGCGGAGCGCGCGCTCGAACGCCGGGCCGTGGTGGTGCCGGCGGACGTCGTGGTCGTGGTGGCCGCGGCGGAGTCGGTCCGCTCGGCGGTCGTCTTCTGGGCAGCAGGAGACACTCAAGAGCCTTTCTTCCCGGTGGTCGGACGTCAGATGCGCCCGAAACGCCTATGACCCTGTCAAGTCCGGCGTCCTCCGTGAGGACGATTCCCACTGCCGGGCCCGCATGGCCGTTCGGTGGTGACAACGCCCGGGGCCGCACCGCTTATTCCCGTCGGCGCAGATTTCTCCGACGGATCTGTTGACGCCGCGACCCCGCGGGGTAATGGACTCCCCCCCCCCGCAGCAGCCCGGGGGGTCAGTCCCGGTGGAACAGCCACTCCGGCAGGTATCCCCGATCCAGCAGTCCGCTCACCAGCACCACGGCCTGCCCCAGGATCGGGTCCTGCGCCGCCTCCAGGCGACGGTAGGCCTCCCGGGTGCACCCCTCCTGCCAGGCCAGCAGGGACAGCCCCACCTCGGCCCCCGAGGCCCAGGGCTGCTCGCCGTCGGCGGCGATCAGCCCCAGCAGGAAGCGCAGGGCGCAGCGCCGGTCCGGATCGGGTGCGGTCGATCCCCGACCGAAGATCAGCTCCAGGGCGGAGACCGTCAGGGGGTCGTCTTCCGGCGGACCCGCGGGCTCCGGGTCGGCGTCGGAGACGGGCTGGTTCTCCGCGGCCTCGGTGAGCGTGTCCAGGCGCCGCTCCAGCCACCCCCGCAGGGCCTCGCCGTGCCGGGGGCCCAGCTGGGCCGCGGCGAGCATCGTGAGCACCCCGCAGATGCCCGGCAGGCGAGCGCCCAGGGCCGCGGCATCCTCCGGCGCGGTGGCCTCGGCCAGACTCGCGCGCAGGACTGCGGCCTCGGGGCTGGCGGCGTCCGGGGACCAGCCCTGCTCTTCGGCCCGCACGCGGTGGGCTCGACACAGCCGGGCCATGCGATCCAGCGCGTCGCCGAGGCGCCGCTGCTCCTCGAGGGCCGGCGCCCGCCGGGGCCCCTGCGGGGTCGGCGGCCAGCATCCGGTGTCGGGATCGTGATCGGCAGCCAAGCGCAGGAAGATCTCGGCGCAGCGGCTGCGGAAGGAGTCGCGCCAGGCCCGGGCCCGGTCCCGTCCGCACAGGGCCTCCAGGTCGGGAATGCCCGGCAGCGGCTGCACCGCGCCGACCGGGGACCGGGCGCTCAGCGGATGACCGCCGACGGCCGCCGCGACGGCCACCGGGGAGGCGAGGACGTCCTCCAGGGTCCCGCCGCCGTCCACCAGCCAGCAGGCCTCGCCCACGCGGTGCTCGGGCGGGGCCAGCAGCGGGGCGAACTCCCCGTCGGCGCTGCCCACGCTCAGCCGCCCCCAGCGCCCTGCGCTCCGGTCCATGACCAGCAGCTCCCGGGGCCGGGCCCCGCGCAGTCCCGCGGCGGCCGCCGCGTGCATGCTGGCCAGCAGCACCGCGGTCTCGGCGAGGAAGGAGGCGGCCTCGGGAGGCCGCCCGGTGTCCAGGAGACGCCGGGCCTCGGGCGCGAGCGGGGCCGTGCGGTGGGTGTAGGCCACGGTGAACATCCCGTCGGGGGCGCTGCTGCGCTGCACCTGCTCCAGCACGGGCTCCAGGCACCCGGCCCAGGAGCCGATGTCCTCGCCGGGATCCGGCAGGGGCAGGGTCAGGCACGGGCCCAGGCGCTGGTCGGTGAAGAAGATCAGGGCGAGGCACTCCTGCGGCCAGCGGCCGGAGTGCAGGGGCAGCAGGGCGATCACGTCCTGGGCCCGGGTGATCGGGGTGCCGGGGTCGGCGTCGAGGGGCAGGTCGGAGGCTGGGGATGTCGTCATGGCCCCAGGGTGCCCGAGGGCCCAGACCCCGTCCCCGAGCGAGGCCGCGCGATTCCGGCGTCCCTGTGGATGGGCGGGCGGATCCCGCCGGAGATCGTGCGCCTGGGGAAACTCCCGTCCCCGCTGCGGCGCCACCAGAGCCTCGGGCTCAGTCCTCCGAGGAGTCTTCGTCCTGTTCGGCCAGGAAGGCCTCGATGGTCGCGCCCAGCTCGTCGGCGTCGGGGATCTCGGATTCGTCCCGCGCCAGCAGGGACCGCTGGGCGGAGCCTCCGACGTGCTCGTCGTAGCGCTGCTCCAGGTGGGTGACGATGGCCTGGACCTCCGGGGAGCCGCTGACCTGGTCGTCGATCTGCTGCTCGACCTCGCGCCCGGATTCCCGCAGTCGGTCCGTGGGAAGGTTCAGGTGCGTCGCGGCCCCCAGGTGCTCCAGGGCGATCAGCGCGGCCTGGGGCAGCTCGGCGTCGGCGAGGTACTGCGGGACGTTCACCGTGTACCCGATCGTGTCGAAGCCCCGCTCGCCGAGGACGACCTCCAGCATCTGAGCCGCGGAGCCGCCGAGCTCGGCGATCGGCTTCCACAGGGAGATCCCGGCGATCAGGTCCTCCCGGTTGCCGTGCGCGGTCACCGGCAGCGGTCGGGTGTGCGGCACGGGCATGGGCATCGAAGACACGGAGGCCACCAGAGAGACGTCGAGGGTCTCGGCCAGTTCCACGACGGACTGCGCGAACCGCTGCCACAGCAGGTCCGGCTCGGGCCCGGACAGCAGCAGGAACGGCTGTCCGAGCCCGTCGGTCACGGCCCGCAGGGACAGCTCCGGCAGGTCCAAGTCCTCGAAGTGGTCCTCGATGAACTTCACCCGGGGGCGCCGGGAGCGGTAGTCGTAGAGCCGGTCGACGTCGAATTCGGCGACCTGCTGGGAATCCAGCGTCTCCAGGATCTCCTCCCCCACCTGGCGCGCAGCCTGCCCGGCCTCGGCGTAGCCGGTCATGGCCACGACCAGCGGCAGGCCCTTCAGCCGGGGATCGCCCAGCAGCCCCGCGTGACCCAGGTAGAGCTTGTGCGATTCGTGCATGGTGCCGATTCCCCTTCCTCACGTGCCCCCGGGCCCGACGGGTGAGAGGGCCCGATGAGCGGCGACACGGCCTGATCCAGATCCCGGCGCGTCCGGGCGGGGAACACGTTCCGGCCCACCGGAAGAGGGCCTTTCGGGGTGATCCGCCCGACACCTGCGGCCCGGTGAGGGCCTAAGGTGGTGGTGTGCGCGCCGCGGGGCGCCGCCGGATGGCTCGACGTCCCGTGTCTGTAGCAACGGTACCGGCGCCCGCGGTATTTCCCGCCTCCGGGTGAGCCGCGGCGCAGTGCACCGGCTTGCGGCGGCGCTGACTGCATCCCCGTTTTCCGAGCAAGGAGAGCTTCCATGACCGAATCCCACGATCTGGCCCTGTCCGTCACGGCCCCCGACGACGGTCTCGAGGTCCGGGCGCTCGTCGTCGGCGTCCTGCCCTCGGGGCAGGGGGCCCGGCTGGCCCCGCACCACCTGCCGGAGGAGACGGCGGAGGGTCTGCAGGCCGTCCTGACGGACCTCGGCATCACCGGGGCCCGCGATGAGGTCCGCCGCCTGCCGGGGGCCGAGTCCACCGGGGCCGACGTGCTGGTGCTGGTCGGCATGGGCGAGCTGCCCGAGGAGGGCCGGGCGCGCCTGGATGCCCTGCGCTACGCGGCCGGCTCCGCGATCCGACAGCTGCACGGCATGGACAGCGCGGCCCTGGACCTGCCGGCGGGCGACGTCGCGGAGGCCGGGGCCCTGGCCGAGGGGGCGGCCTTCGGGGCCTTCGTGGACCCGATGCACCGGACCTCCGAGGAGGATCGGCAGCGCACCCCGGTGGGCGAGGTCGTGATCCTCACGGAGGTGGAGGCCGAGGAGGCCGAGCCGGTCCTGACCCGGGCGCTGATCCTGGGCGAGGCCGTGGATTCGACCCGCCGCCTGGTCAACGAGGCCCCGAACCACCTGTATCCCGATTCCTTCGCCGGCCGGGTCCTGGAGCGGGTGGCCGGGATCGACGACGTCGAGGTCGAGGTCCTGGACGAGGAAGCCCTGGCCGAGGGCGGCTTCGGAGGGATCCTCGGCGTGGGCCGCGGCTCCCACCGCCCGCCGCGCCTGGTGGTCGTGGACTACCGTCCCGAGGACGCCGGGCAGCACATGGCCCTGGTCGGCAAGGGCATCACCTTCGATTCCGGCGGACTGTCCCTGAAGCCGGGCACCGGCATGATGACCATGAAGTCGGACATGGCCGGGGCCGCGGCCGTGCTGAACACGGTGGCCGCCGCGGCGGAGCTGCGCCTTCCCCTGCGGGTCACGGGGTACCTGTGCCTGGCCGAGAACCTGCCCGGCGGCGGGGCGACCCGCCCGGAGGACGTGCTGGTCATGCGCGGGGGCACCACGGTGGAGGTCCTCAACACCGACGCCGAGGGTCGCCTGGTGATGGCCGACGGGCTGGCCTACGCCTCCGAGCAGTCCCCGGACTACCTGCTCGACGTCGCCACCCTGACCGGGGCGCAGGTGGTGGCCCTGGGCGAGCGGTACGCGGCGGTGATGGGCGAGGAGTCCCTGCGCGAGTCCGTCGCCGAGGCCGGTGCGGAGGCGGGCGAGCCGTTTTGGCCGATGCCCCTGCCGGAGGAGCTGCGCGCCGGGCTGAAGTCGCCCGTGGCGGATCTGAAGAACATCGGCGCGGGCCGGGCCGGCGGGATGCTCACGGCCGGGCTGTTCCTGCAGCGCTTCGTCGGGGAGGTCGACGGGCAGCAGATCCCGTGGGCCCACCTGGACATCGCCGGGCCGTCCTTCAACGAGGGCTCGGAGTACGGGTTCACCCCGAAGCAGGGCACCGGGGTGGCCGTGCGCACCCTGGTCACCCTGGCCGAGCGCATCGCGGGGGCCTGAGCCCCTCTCCTCCTCGGTGGCGCCGCGGGGTCGGTCTCGACCGGTCCCGCGGCGCCTCCGGTTTCGGGGGCCGCCGGGATCGGACTCCGTCGGGGGTCGGGCTTCGTCGGGACGCGGCGCGGCAGGTGGAGCGGTGCCGGACGGCACTATAGGGTAGGTGGTGACTGACCCACACGTCGCGGACCGATGGAGGTCCGATCCACACTCGAGGAGCGTCCACGTGGCCGATTCGCCCAAAGCTTTCGACATTCTCATCCTCGGCGGAGGCAGCGCGGGCTACGCCGCCGCCCTGCGCGCCGTCCAGCTCGGCTTCAGCGTCGGTCTGATCGAGGGCTCCAAGGTCGGCGGCACCTGCCTGCACTGGGGCTGCATCCCCACCAAGGCGTACCTGCACTCCGCGGAGGTCGCCGAGGAGGCCCGCGAGTCCGAGAAGTACGGCGTCAAGCTCTCCTACGAGGGCATCGACATGGCCGCCGTGCGGGACTACAAGGACAAGATCATCGCCGGCAAGTTCAAGGGCCTGCAGGGCCTGCTGAAGATGCGCGGGGTCACCGTCATCAACGGCTGGGGCCGCCTGACCGGGGAGCGCACCATCGAGGTGGACGGCACCGAGTACACCGGCGAGCACATCATCCTGGCCTCCGGCTCGGTGTCCAAGACCATGGGGCTGGAGATCGGAGGTCGGATCATGACCTCCACCGAGGCCCTCGAGCTGGACTACCTGCCGAAGTCCGCGATCGTGCTCGGCGGCGGCGTGATCGGCTCCGAGTTCGCCTCCATGTGGAACTCGATGGGCGTGGACGTCACGATCATCGAGGGCCTGCCGCACCTGGTGCCCAACGAGGATCCGGCGATCATCAAGGTCGTGGAGCGCTCCTTCAAGAAGCGCGGCATCAAGTCCAACCTCGGCACCTTCTTCGAGAAGGTCGAGCAGGACGACGACGGCGCCAAGGTGACCCTGGCCGACGGCAAGGAGTTCGACGCCGACATCGTGCTGGTGGCCGTGGGCCGCGGTCCGAACACCAAGGACATGGGCTACGAGGAAGCCGGGATCACGATGGACCGCGGCTTCGTCATCACCGACGAGCGCCTGCACACCGGCGTGGGGAACATCTACGCCGCCGGGGACATCGTCCCGGGTCTGCAGCTGGCCCACCGCGGCTTCCAGCAGGGCATCTTCCTGGCCGAGGAGATCGCCGGGCTGAACCCGGTGGTCGTCGCGGACATCGACATCCCCAAGGTCACCTTCTGCGATCCGGAGATCGCCTCGGTGGGCTACACCCAGCCCAAGGCCGAGGAGAAGTTCGGCAAGGAGAACATCGAGGTCTCCGAGTACAACCTCGCCGGCAACGGCAAGTCCTCGATCCTCGGGACCGGCGGCATCGTCAAGCTCGTGCGGGAGAAGGACGGCCCGATCATCGGCGTGCACGCCGTGGGCCGGCGCATGGGCGAGCAGATCGGCGAGGCCCAGCTGATCGTGAACTGGGAGGCCTACCCCGAAGACGTCGCCAAGCTCATCCACGCCCACCCGACGCAGAACGAGTCCCTCGGCGAGGCGGCCATGATGCTGGCCGGGCACCCGCTGCACGGCTGAGCCACCGCACCACCCCGCGCACAGGCACAAATCACTAGGAGAAACGGGAAGACGATGTCCGAAACCGTAGAACTGCCCGCACTCGGCGAATCCGTGACCGAGGGAACCGTGACCCGCTGGCTCAAGGCCGTCGGCGACTCCGTGGAGGTCGACGAGCCGCTGGTGGAGGTCTCCACCGACAAGGTCGACACCGAGATCCCCTCCCCCGTGGCCGGGGTCATCGAGGAGATCCTCGTGGAGGAGGACGAGGAGGTGGAGGTCGGCGCCCCGCTGGTGAAGATCGGCGACGGCTCCGGCGCCTCCTCCTCCGACGATGACGCCGCCGAGGACTCCGCCGCGGCCGAGGAGTCTGATGACTCCGCGCAGCAGGAGACCGAATCCGAACCCGAGACCCCGGCCGAGGAGAAGGAGCAGAAGGACGAGGAGTCCTCCTCCGCTTCCAGCGGCTCCGGTGAGGCCCAGGAGGTCACCCTCCCGGCTCTGGGCGAGTCCGTGACCGAGGGGACCGTGACCCGCTGGCTCAAGGAGATCGGCGAGACGGTCGAGGTGGACGAGCCGCTGGTGGAGGTCTCCACCGACAAGGTCGACACCGAGATCCCCTCCCCGGTGGCCGGCACGCTGCTGGAGATCAAGGTCCAGGAGGACGAGGAGGCCGAGGTCGGCCAGGTCCTCGCCCTGGTCGGCGAGCAGGGTGCCTCCGCGGGGTCCGCCGAGCCGGAGCCCGCCCCCGAGCAGCAGGCCCCGGCCGAGCAGAAGGAGGAGAAGAAGGAGGCCGAGCAGCCGAAGCAGGAGTCCTCCGCGGCCCGGGCCGAGCAGCGCTCCGCGAAGCAGCAGAGCAAGGCCCCGGAGCCGGCCGCTGCCACCCCCGCCGCCGGACAGTCCTCCGGGACCCCGTACGTCACTCCGCTGGTGCGCAAGCTGGCCAAGCAGGAGGGCATCGACCTGTCCACCATCGAGGGCACCGGCGTCGGCGGTCGCATCCGCAAGCAGGACGTGCAGGCCGCGGTCGAGGCGAAGAAGAGCCAGGGCTCCGCCTCCGCCGAGCAGAGCGCTCCCGCCTCCGCACCGGCTCAGGCCGCCCCGCGCGCCGAGAAGCCGGCCCAGGCCCCGAAGCCGTCGGCCAAGCGCGGCACCACGGAGAAGGCCCCGCGCATCCGCCAGGTCATCGCCAAGCGGATGAAGGAGTCCCTGGAGGTCTCCGCGCAGCTGACCCAGGTCACCGAGGTGGATATGACCCGGGTGGCGATGCTGCGCAACCGCGCCAAGGCGGACTTCCAGGCCCGCGAGGGCGCCAAGCTGACCTTCCTGCCCTTCTTCGCGAAGGCCGTGACCGAGGCGCTGCAGCAGCACCCGGTGCTCAACGGCTCCTTCGACGAGGAGAAGAAGGAGATCACCTACAACGCCTCCGAGGACCTCGCCTTCGCCGTGGACACCCCGCGGGGTCTGCTGGTCCCGGTGGTCCCGAACGCGGGCGACCTGAACCTGGCCGGTCTGGCCAAGAAGATCGCCGACGTCGGGGCGCGCACCAAGGACGGCTCGATCGGCCCGGATGAGCTCTCCGGCGGCACGTTCACGATCACGAACATCGGCTCCTTCGGGGCCCTGTTCGACACCCCGATCATCAACCAGCCGCAGGTGGGCATCCTGGGCACCGGCACCATCGTGAAGCGGCCCATGGTCGTCACGGACGCCGACGGCAACGACTCGATCGCGATCCGCCACATGTGCTACCTGTCGCTGACCTACGATCACCGGCTGGTCGACGGCGCGGACGCCGGACGCTTCCTGGCGACCGTGAAGAAGCGCCTCGAGGAGGGGCAGTTCGAGGCCGAGCTCGGCCTCTGAGGCTCCCGGATCCCGGACTCCACGGCCCGCTGACTCCCGCCCACGGCGGGGTCGGCGGACCGTCGCCGTCTCCACCGGCACCCGGCGTCGTCGCCGGCCCGGCGTCCTTCGTCTCCACTGGTCCGGGACCCGGGGAGCTGGGGGCGTGAACCGCACGACATCATGGTGACACCATGTCGCCAAGATCGTCCGAGCCTGCCTATGCTGGAGGCATGTCTGTGCTCATGTCCCTCCTGCTCTTCCTGCACATCGTCGGCGCGGCCCTGGTCTTCGGCCTGTGGGTCGCCCACCTGCGGACCCCGCGGGTCCTGCCCGGCCAGTTCCACGCCGCCCTGCTGCAGCTGATCACGGGACTGGCGATGGTGGGCATCAGCGAGGCCCACGGCGGCAGCTCCCACTCCTATACCTGGATCGGCATCAAGCTGATCCTCGGCCTGGTCATCACCGTCCTGGCCTACATCGGCCAGCGCAAGGACAAGCGGGGCGAGACCGTGTCCACCGGCCTGGCCCACGCCGTCGGCGGCCTCGCGCTGATCAACATCGCCGTGGCCACGCTGCTGCACTGACGCCCCCCGGGATCCGGCGGGCCGGTCACAGGACCCGCACGCTCTCGATCCGCCAGGCGCCGGACTCGGCGCGCAGCCGGACCTCGATCCGCTGCTCATCGGGTTCGGCGCCGTCTTTGTCTCCGCGCGCCCGCCCCTCCCCGGCCTGGGCGGGTTCCTGGGTCCGATACCCCTGCACCCGCAGCGTCGTGCGCACGATCGCCTCGGATCCGCTGCGGGAGATCGGCTCGGGGTCCTGGACCGTGGAGCGCAGACCGGACCAGTCCGTGTCCGTCTCCTGCAGCCGCCGGATCAGCTGCGCATCCTGGGTGGCCAGCTCCTGGTCGGGCACCGCGTAACGCGCCAGCAGCGCGGCGTCCCGGGAGCGCAGCGCTTCGTCACGGGCCGCGAGCAGCCCGCCCAGGGCCGCCGCGGGATCCTCGGCGGCCGCGGGCGACTCCCCCTCCGCCGATCGCCGCGGCTCGGCGGAGGACACCGCGTGTTCCGAGGCGCCCGAGCCGCCCTCCGAGCCCCCGCCCGTCGACGCGGGATCGGCGGTCTCCGCGCTCGCCTGGGCTAGCGGCTGCACCTGCTCCTGCCCGTCGCGCAGCAGCAGGCCGCCTCCGACGGCGAGCGCGGACAGACCCAGCAGCCCCGCGGCGCCGAGCACCAGGGCGCGCCGACGCCGGGCCGGGGCCGACAGGCGCAGCGCCGCGGCCGAGCGACGTCGTGATCGCCCGGTGCGGCGCAGCTTGCGCGTGCCCGGATCCTCGACGTCGTAGACCAGCCGGTCCCGGGACTGCTCCGCCTCCTCGACCTGCTCGCCCGATCCCGGGCCTGCCCGGCGAGGCCCGGCCCCGCCGGGATGCCCCTCCCGCTGGCGGGGCAGGCGCCCGGCGAACTCCTCCCGCACGGAGGCGTGCAGATCCACGGGCTCGGCCTGCAGGGCGCCGCGGAAGACCTGCATGATCTCCTGCACGCGCGGGCGCCGCTGCGGATCCGGGTCCAGGGCCTCCTCCAGGACCGCCACCACCTGGGAGCCGATCCCGGGGCACATCAGGGGCAGCGGCGCCCGCTGGGCCTCGGGCCCCGGCGGCCGGCCGGTGAGCATCAGCCACGCCAGCTCGGCGAGGGCCCACACGTCCTCCGCAGGCTCGAGACCTTCCTCGGCCTCCCGCCACGGATCGGGCAGGGGCGGGCGCAGGAGCGTCTGGGAGCTGCGGGTGAAGAACACCGCCCCCGCGTCCAGGCTGCCGTGCACGAGGTCCTGGGCGTGCAGCCAGGACAGCGCCCGGCACAGGTGGGCCACGACGCCGGCGCACTCGGCGGGGCTGATCCGCTCCCTGGCCGCGAGGACCTCCGCGAGCCCGCCTCCCTCCGGGAACTCGCTGATCAGCAGCGGGGACAGGGGGTCTGCGGCATCGGCGCCGTACACGTGCAGCAGGTGCGGGTGGCGCAGGCCCGGGGCCCGGGCGCTGACCTGCTCGGCCCACCGCGTCGCGCTGCGGATCAGCTGCTCCTGGGCCGCTGCGCCCTCCGGAGGGAGGTACACCCGCACCATGCGCTCGCGGGCCAGGCGGCGTCGGGCGGCGTCGAGGTACCCGCGCTCCAGGGCGCGCACGGGCCCGCGCGCGGCGGCGGCTTCCCCGATGCGGGTGCGCGGATCCGGTGCGGCGGGGTCGTCCCCTTCCGCCGTGCACCGGGCGTACCAGAGCACGGAGGATTCCTCCCGACGCAGCCGGGTGACCAGCTCGTAGTCGCCGACCCTTCCCGCGGACTCCCCCGGCTCGGGATCGTCCTCCGGAGGCGGGGCACCCGGCGCCTGGACCTCGGGCAGCACGGGCCCGCGCGGCCCGGATGACTCCCGTGCGGGTGACGCCGCTGCGGATGAGGCCTGCGGGACCGCCGGGGCCTGCGGGGTCGGTGGCGGCGGTTCCGGGTGGCCGGGGCCGGCGGAGGGGTCGAGCAGCGCGCGCAGTCGTCGGGCGGAGGGGGTGGCGTCGGAGTCCTGGGGTCTCATGGGCCCAGTTCTACCGGCCGCAAGCCGCCGACGACGGCGTTGTCCACAGGCTGCCCCCGATCGCAGGGTCCCGGACTCGACTCCGGTTGGGGCGCGTGCGGGCCGGGAGTACGCTGGACGGCATGGCACTTGAGATGCGGCGGGTCGGCTTCGCCCCGGACCTCGTGGACTACCGACAGGCACTGGCCCTGCAGGAGCGGCTGCACGAGGAGGTCGCCTCCGGGCACCGCCAGAACACCGTGCTGCTGCTGGAGCACCCCCCGGTCTACACCGCGGGCAAGCGCGCCCTGCCCGAGGAGTATCCGCGCGACGGCACCGAGGTGGTGCCCATCGACCGCGGCGGCAAGATCACCTGGCACGGACCCGGCATGCTCATCGGCT
The DNA here is from genome assembly GCF_044878465.1 of Rothia sp. BD8. NCBI lineage: Bacteria > Bacillati > Actinomycetota > Actinomycetes > Micrococcales > Micrococcaceae > Rothia > Rothia sp. BD8. The sequence goes on from NZ_JANJES010000009.1 coordinate 17,416, forward strand.
ACCCCATCGTGAAGCTGCCGGAGCCGCTGGACGTGGTGCGCTACGTCCGGATCCTGGAGGAGGCCATCATCGAGGTCCTGGCTTCCCTGGGCGTGCACGGCGAGCAGGTGGAGGGCCGCTCCGGGGTGTGGATCCGCGGCGAGGGCACCGCCCCGGACCGGAAGATCGCCGCGATCGGGCTGCGCGTGGCCCGCGGCACCGCGATGCACGGCTTCGCGATCAACTGCAGCAACAGCCTCGATGCCTTCGACACCTTCGTCCCGTGCGGGATCAGCGACGCAGGGGTCACCACCATCAGCCGGGTCACCGGGCGGAATATCATCCCCGAGGACATCGTTGACACGGTGGAGGACGCATTGCGTCGCCGGGCCGACCTGCTGGCAGCATCCTTCGAACCCGCCCGCCCCGCCACGGCCGCCTGAGGCCCCACCATCGTCGTCGGGCCCGTGCGGCCCACCCGCCCCCGCAGGAGGAGCACCCATGACCATCGCCCCCGAAGGCCGTCGGCTGCTGAGCGTGCAGGCCCGCTCCGGACGCGCCGCGGACAAGGACCGCAGGCTGCGCCGCGTCGAGCGCAAGAACGCCGAGACGCCCATCGAGAAGAAGCCCAGCTGGATGAAGAACCGGGCCGTGATGGGCCCGGAGTACCAGGAGCTGAAGCAGCTGACCCACAGCCAGGGCCTGCACACCGTGTGCGAGGAGGCCGGCTGCCCCAACATCTACGAGTGCTGGGAGGACCGGGAGGCCACGTTCCTGATCGCCGGGGACACCTGCACCCGACGCTGCGACTTCTGCGACATCATGACCGGGCGGCCCTCCGCCCTGGACCCGCTGGAGCCGATGAAGGTGGCCCGCTCCATCCGGCAGATGGATCTGCGCTACGCCACGATCACGGGGGTGGCCCGAGACGATCTTGACGACGGCTCGGCCGCGCACTATGGGCGGGTCATCGAGGCCGTGCACGAGCAGAACCCGAACACCGGCGTGGAGATCCTCATCCCCGACTTCCAGGACAAGCGCGAGCGGCTGAAGCTGGTGGCCGACGCCGACCCGGAGGTCTTCGCGCACAACGTCGAGACCGTCCCGAGGATCTTCAAGAAGATCCGCCCCGCCTTCTCCTACGAGGGATCCCTGGATGTGATCTCCTACGGCAAGGAGCGCGGGCTGGTCACCAAGTCCAACCTGATCCTCGGGATGGGCGAGACCAACGAGGAGATCTACGAGGCGCTGTGCGACCTGCACGACGCCGGCTGCGACATCATCACCCTCACCCAGTACCTGCGTCCGTCTCCGCTGTTCCACCCGATCGACCGGTGGGTCAAGCCCGAGGAGTTCGTGCAGCTGTCCGAGGCGGCCGAGGAGATCGGCTTCCTGGGGGTCATGGCCGGACCCATGGTGCGCTCCTCCTACCGGGCCGGGCGCCTGTGGGCGCGGGCCATGCGCAAGATGGGGCGGGAGATCCCGGAGCACCTGGCCCACATCGCCGACGAAGGCAGCGCCCGGCAGGAGGCGTCCTCCCTGCTGAAGAGCCTCGCGTAGACTGGACCCCGTCTTTCTCCGTTCCCTTCCGCTCCCGGGATCGCGCTGCGGCCGCCGGGGCGGAGGCGGACACCCATCATCAGCAGTGCTAGCGAGGTATGGACTTGGCGTCGACGTCGTCGAACAGGAAGCCCGCGCCCACCCGCGAGGAGCGGCGTGAGCAGAAGCGGCAGCGGAAGCAGAACAAGGGGCCCGGCTGGTTCTCCCAGATGAAGCAGGTCTACGGGATGACCAAGAAGTCGGATCCCAACATCACCTGGATCCTGCTGCTGTCCGCCCTGGCGACCCTCCTGGTGTTCCTGCTCATCGGCGTCCTGCTGCACAACTGGATCACCTGGCTGATCATCGGCATCCCCGTCGCGGTGCTGGTCGCCGTCATCATCCTCTCCCGGCGGGCCCGGCGCGCCGCCTACGCCCAGGTCGAGGGCCAGCCCGGCGCGGCCGGCGCCACGTTGCAGGATCTGGGGCGCGGCTGGATCATCGAGGAGCAGCCGGTGGCCTTCAACCCGCGCACCCAGGACCTGGTGTTCCGGGCCCTGGGCCGGCCCGGCGTCGTGCTGGTCACCGAGGGCCCGGCCCAGCGGGTGCGCTCCCTGGTGGGCCAGGAGCGCAAGAGGCTGCACCGGCTGGCCCCCAACGTCCCCGTGCACGTGGTCAACACCGGCGACGGCGAGGGGCAGGTGCCCCTGAAGCGGGTGAGCAAGACGGTGCGCGCCCTGCCCAAGAAACTCACCCAGCAGGAGGTCCACGAGGTCTCCAAGCGCCTGTCCTCCCTGAACCGGTCCCTGCCGGTGCCCAAGGGCGTGGACCCGATGCGGGCCCGCCCGGATCGGAAGATGATGCGCTGAGGCGCCCTACGCGCCCGCCTGGACCCGAACGGCCCGGGTCCGCCTGCCCCAGCATCGGGGACGGCGGACCCGGGCCGCTGCGTCATCGGGGGCCGTTCTCGGGCCGTGGGCTCGCCGCCTGTGGGCTTGCGGGCCGCGGGCTCCTCAGCGGATGCGCACCAGCACGGTGTCGTTGAGGCGATCCTGCAGCCCCCGCTGATCCTCGTCCATGACGACGGCGGGAATCACCAGGGTCACCAGCAGGGCCCGCAGCGCGGCCCGGCCGAATCCGGCGGGGGTTCCGCGCAGGGTCTGCACCTGCATCCCGCACAGCAGGTGGCCCAGAGTGTGGCCCCACAGCCCCACCAGCAGGCTCTGGTAGGCGAAGAACGCCACGAGGGGCCAGATCCCGGCCCAGCCCTGCACCGTGCCCACGATCAGCCAGCAGATCCCGAAGCACAGGTACCAGTCCAGGACCAGGGCCAGCAGACGCCGCGGGAAGCGGGCCACGGAGCCCGGCCCCGCCGCGGGACGGCCCAGGCGCTGGCCCGGCCAGTCGGAGGTCGCGGCGTCGTGCTCGGAGGTGGAGGGATCGGGGATAGCCATGATGGCCCAGGATAGCCGAGAGCCGCCGCCTCCCGGGTGCGGGCGCTCCCGCGCGGTAGGGTGGGAGTCACAGGCCGGCCGCCGACCGTCGTCGTCGCCCCGCTCCGGGCCCCGCGTTACCGCGGGGAAACACCCGGGATACGGCAGGGCAACGTCGTCACCCTAGGTTGGGGCCAGCCGCACCGCGGCGCACGGCCCGGAAGCAGCTTCCGGGGTCGCCGCGCGGTCGCCGCAAGCTACCCGAAGGAGAGCCCCGACCATGTTCCAGAACGGCCAGGAAGTGCTGGACTATCTGAAGGAAGAGGACGTCGTCTTCGTCGACATCCGCTTCACCGACCTGCCCGGCGTGCAGCAGCACTTCAACCTCCCCGCCAAGGCCGTGGACGATGACTTCTTCGTCAACGGGCAGCTGTTCGACGGCTCCTCGATCCGCGGCTTCCAGGGCATCGCCGAGTCGGACATGCAGCTGATCCCGGACCCGAAGACCGCCTTCGTGGATCCCTTCCGGGTGGAGAAGACCCTCGTGGTCTCCTGCTCTATCGTCAACCCGCGCACCGGCGAGCCCTACCACCGCGACCCGCGCGGCGTGGCCGAGCGGGCCGAGGCCTACATGAGGTCCACCGGCATCGCGGACACCGCGAACTTCGCCTCCGAGGCCGAGTTCTTCATCTTCGAGGACGTGCGCTTCCAGGTCACCCCGCAGCACACCTTCTACCGCGTCGACTCCGACGAGGCCCCGTGGAACTCCGGGCGCGAGGAAGACGGCGGGAACCTCGGCAACAAGACCCTCACCAAGGGCGGGTACTTCCCCGTGGCCCCCGTGGACAAGCAGGGGGATCTGCGCGACGCGATCTCCGTGGCTCTGGACGAGGTCGGCCTGGACGTGGAGCGCGCCCACCACGAGGTCGGCGCCCCCGGGCAGGCGGAGATCAACTACAGGTTCTCCACGCTGACCCTGGCCGCGGATGACCTGATGAAGTTCAAGTACGTGGTCAAGAACACCGCGGACGCCTTCGGCAAGTCCGCGACCTTCATGCCCAAGCCGGTCTTCGGCGACAACGGCTCCGGCATGCACTGCCACCAGTCGCTGTGGAAGGGCGGGGAGCCGCTGTTCTTCGATGAGCGCGGCTACGCCAACCTCTCCGACACCGCCCGCTGGTACATCGGCGGCCTGCTGGAGCACTCCTCCGCCGTGCTGGCCTTCACCAACCCGACGGTGAACTCCTACAAGCGCCTGGTCAAGGGCTTCGAGGCGCCGGTGAACATGGTCTACTCGCAGGGCAACCGCTCCGCGGGCATCCGCATCCCGATCACCGGCTCCAACCCCAAGGCCAAGCGCCTGGAGTTCCGCGCCCCGGACCCCTCCTGCAACCCGTACCTGGCCTTCGCCGCGCAGCTGATGGCCGGCCTGGACGGGATCCGCAACCGGATCGAGCCGCCGGAGCCCATCGACAAGGACCTCTACGAGCTACCCCCGGAGGAGGCCAAGGACATCAAGAAGGCCCCGGGCTCCCTGGAGGAGGCCCTGGACGCCCTCGAGGCGGACCACGACTTCCTGCTGGAAGGCGACGTGTTCACCGAGGACCTGATCTCCACCTGGATCGAGTACAAGCGGGAGAACGAGCTGAAGCCGCTCACCCAGGTTCCCCACCCGCTGGAGTTCCAGATGTACTACGGGGTCTGAGAGCCCCTCGACGCCGGGGAAGCCCCCGCTCCCCCGCCCCTTCGGGCCGGTGGAGCGGGGGTTTCCCCGTTTGTGTGGAAGGGAGCGGTACGCCGGGCGCACGCGCCGCTACGGAGTCGCGCCGTCGCCGCCCTCGCCCTCAGCGCACGTCGACGGCGGCGATGCGCTCCCGGATCAGGTCCTTCACGGCCTCGGCGTCGTCGGGCAGGTCCACCACGTGCCGCGGGGCCTCCATGATCCCGACGAAGCGCTCGGGGATCTGCGGGTCCCGGCCGATGGCCTCGCGGATGGTGTCGGTGAACTTCACCGGCAGGGCCGTCTCCAGGCACACGATCGGCGTGTCCACCGCGTCGCGCACGCGCCGGGCCACGCTCACCCCGTCCGCGGTGTGCGGATCCATCAGCACCCCCAGCCGCTCGTGGGCATCCCGGATCGTGGAGACCCGGTCGGCGTGGGTCGAGCGCCCGGAGAGGAAGCCGAAGCGGGTCGCGGCATCCTCGAACTCTTCGGTGCCGGCCAGGCTGAACCCGCCGCGGCGCACCTGGGTGCCGAACAGGTCCGAGGTGCGCGCCGCGTCCCGGCCCAGCAGGTCGAAGACGAAGCGCTCGAAGTTCGACGCCCGGGAGATGTCCATGGACGGGCTGGAGGTCTCGGCCGTCTCCGCCGCGGAGCGCACCCGGTACTCCCCGGTGCGGAAGAACTCGTCGAGCACGTCGTTCTCGTTGGTGGCCACGATCAGCCGGTCGATCGGCAGCCCCATCTGGCGGGCGATGTGCCCGGCGCAGATGTCCCCGAAGTTCCCGGTGGGCACGCAGAAGCTCACCCGCTGGTCCTCCGCGGTGGTCACCCGCAGCCAGGAGGAGACGTAGTAGACGATCTGCGCGAGCAGCCGGGCCCAGTTGATGGAGTTGACCGCGCCGATGCGGTGCTCCTTCTTGAATGCCGCATCCGCGGAGATCGCCTTGACGAGGTCCTGGCAGTCGTCGAACACCCCGTCCACCGCGACGTTGACGATGTTCGGGTCATCCAGCCCGAACATCTGGGCCTGCTGGAACGGGGTCATCCGCCCCTTCGGGGTCAGCATGAACACCCGGATGCCCTCGCGCCCGCGCATCGCGTACTCCGCGGAGGATCCGGTGTCCCCGCTGGTGGCCCCCAGGATGTTCAGGGTCTCCCCGCGCCGGGCCAGCTCGTACTCGAACAGCTCCCCCAGCAGCTGCATCGCCATGTCCTTGAACGCCGCGGTGGGCCCCTCGGACACGTGGGCCAGGTGCAGGCCATCCTCCAGCGGGGTGACCGGCACGATCTGCGCGTCGGCGAACTTCTCCGGGGCGTAGGCCCGCTCGGCGATGCGCCGCAGCTGCTCCGCAGGGATGTCGTCCACGAACAGCTCCATGATCTGCGCGGCGAGCGCGGCGTAGCCCTCTTCTGCCAGCAGGGTGCGCCAGGAGCGCAGGGTGGAGGCATCCAGCTGCGGGTAGCTCACCGGCAGGTACAGGCCGCCGTCCGGGGCCAGCCCGCGCAGCAGGATGTCGGTGAAGGACGCGGGGGCCGCCTCGGGGTCGCGGGTGGAGAGGTAATCCATGCCCACCATGGTATCGGCCGGCCCGCAGCCGCACGGCCCTAGAGTGGGAGGTGAGCGTCGGGGGATCCCCGCCGCGCATCCTGTCCGAGCGTATGAAGGAGCCCCCATGTCCCGGTCCCCCAAAGAGCTGCACGGCGAGATCATGTACCGCAACGAGGTCTTCCAGACGGGGCTCATGGCGGGCCTGCTGGACGGGATCTACGACGGGGAGATGACCGTGGGCGAGCTGCTGGGCCACGGCAACTTCGGTCTGGGCACCTTCGACGGGCTGGACGGGGAGATGATCGTGCTGGACGGCGCCGCCTACCAGATGCGCCACGACGGCTCCGTGCAGGAGGCCGCCCTGTCCCAGCGGACCCCCTACGCCGTCGTCACCAACTTCGTGCCCACCATCCGCCGGGATCTGCCGCGGGACCTGCTGCGGGCCACCGCCTCGCAGATCCTGGACGATCTCACGGTGTCGAAGAACTACATGTACGCGCTGAAGATCCGCGGCTCCTTCGAGTGGGTGCGCACCCGCACGGTGATCAAGCAGTCCAAGCCGTACCCGAAGATGGTCGATGCCACGGACAACGAGGACATCGTGCAGTTCGACGACCTCATCGGCACGATCGTGGCCTTCCGCACCCCGATCTACGAGCAGGGCATCTCGGTGCCGGGCTGCCACGCCCACTTCATCGACTCCACCCGCCAAGTGGGCGGGCACGTGATCGACTTCAAGCTGAAGGAGGCGCGGGTGGAGATCTGCCCGGGCACGGAGCTGCGCCTGCACCTGCCGGTGACCCCGGAGTTCTCCGCGGCGGATCTGTCCCCGGAGGATCTGGCGGATCAGATCTCCCGGGCGGAGAAGCACTGAGCCCGGTCGCGGGGCCTCACCGGCTCAGCGGCCCGTAGAACAGGTTCTCGTAGATCCCGCGGGCCCGACGGGTCAGGCGCAGGTAGTCCTCCTCCAACACCCTGGCCCCGCCCTCGGCGCAGCCGACCCACCGGGCGATGGCCTCCAGGTCCCGGCGCGCCGTCGGCAGGGAGTCCGAGGCGCGCCCGGTGCGCAGCACGACGCCGCCGCGCACGCGCGTGGCCAGCAGCCACGCGGATTCCAGCACGTGGGCGTCCTCCGCGTCGATCAGCCCGAGGGGCACGGCCGCGCGCAGGGCGCGCAGCGTGCTGGTGGTGCGCAGCTCGGGGTGCTCGTGGGCGTGGCGCAGCTGCAGCAGCTGCACGAGCCACTCGACGTCGGACAGCCCGCCGCGGCCGAGCTTGAGCTGGCGGGTCGGGTCCGCCCCGCGGGGCATCCGCTCGGCCTCCACGCGCGCCTTCATCCGCCGGATCTCCTGGATCCGGCGCGGCGGCAGCTCGGCGGGGTACCGGTAGGGGTCGATGATCCGCACGAAGGCCTCGGCGACCTCGTCGGAGCCGGCCAGGGGGCGGGCACGCAGCAGCGCCTGGTGCTCCCAGGTGTCGGACCAGCGGGCGTAGTACTCGGCGTAGGAGTCCAGGGAGCGGACCATCGGCCCGGAGCGGCCCTCCGGGCGCAGGTCCGCGTCGATGACCAGGGTCCGCTCCGCGCGGATCGCCGGCTCCACGGGCCCCTTGAGCAGCTGCACGGTGCGGGTCACCAGCCGCTCGGCCTGGCGCAGGGCCTCCTGCTCCCCGGCGCCGTCGCGGGCGCGGTGGACGTACATGACGTCGGCGTCCGAGCCGTAGCCGATCTCCGCACCGCCCTGCCGGCCCATCCCGATGATGACGACGTCGGTGAGCACCGGCTCGCCGTCCTGCTCGTACAGCTCCCGCTCGGCCACGTGCAGGGCGCCCAGGATCGCCGCCTGGTCGGCGTCGGACAGGCCCCGCATGATCTGCTCGGCGTCCAGGACCCCGGTGCACTCCCCCATCGCGATGCGCAGCATCTCCCGGCGCCGGATCAGGCGCACCGCGCGCACGGCCTCCTGGGCGTCCCGGTGCCGGGAGACCTTGGCGCGGATCTCGGTCCACAGCTCCTCCAGCGTCTCCGGGCGCAGCTGCTCGTCCTTGTCCAGCCAGGCGATGGCCTCCGGCTCCACCTCGATGAGGTCCGTGGCGAAGCGGGAGGAGGAGAGGATCTCGCACAGCCGCTGCGCAGCGGTCGCGGAGTCCCGCAGCATCTTCAGGTACCAGGGGGTCTGACCGAGCTCCTCGGAGACGCGGCGGAAGTTCAGCAGCCCGGCGTCCGGGTCCACCCCGCGAGCGAACCAGCCCAGCAGCACCGGCAGCACGGTCTTCTGGATCTCCGCCCGGCGGCTGATCCCGCGGGTCAGCGCCTCGATGTGGCGCATGGCCCCCTGGGGGTCCAGGTAGCCCAGGGCGGCCAGCCGGTCCCGGGCGGCGTCGGGGCTCAGGGCGACCTCCGCGGCGGACAGGTGGGCGACGGCGGCCAGCAGCGGCCGGAAGAACAGGGCCTCGTGCAGCCCGCGCACGCTGCGCTTGGCCTCGCGCCAGCGGGTCAGCAGCTCCTCGGCGGTGGTGCGGGTGCGCTCCTGCGGGGCCTGCATGGCCCGGGCCACGGCCAGCTGCTCCCGCTCCCGGGCGGGCATCAGGTGCGTGCGGCGCAGCTGGCGCAGCTGCACCCGGTGCTCCAGCAGGCGCAGCCAGCGGTAGCGGTCGGCGAAGGCGCGGGCGTCCTCCCGGGAGATGTAGGAGCGCTCGGCCAGGGCGCGCAGGGATTCCAGGGTTCCGCGGGTGCGCACCTGCTCATCGGTGCGCCCGTGCACCAGCTGCAGCAGCTGCACGGTGAACTCCACGTCCCGCAGCCCGCCGATCCCGAGCTTGATCTGCCGTTCCCGCTCGGCCTCGGGGATGTGGTCGCTGACCCTCCGGCGCATGGCCTGCACGGAGCCGACGAAGCCCTCGCGCCCGGAGGCCTCCCACACGAACGGGGTCACGGCCTCCAGGTACTGCCGTCCCAGCTGCGGATCGCCCGCGATCGGGCGGGCCTTGAGCAGGGCCTGGAACTCCCAGTTCTCGGCCCAGCGGCGGCAGTAGGCGCGGTGGGAGTCCACGGTGCGCACCAGGGGGCCGTCCTTGCCCTCGGGGCGCAGGTTGGCATCCACCTCCCACAGGGCCGGCTCCGGGCCGACGCCGTGGATCACCTGGGTCAGGGCCCGCACCAGCTCCTCCCCCAGCTGCACGAGCCGCTGCTCCTCCAGCGGCTGGGCGTTCTCGGGCTCGACGTCGTCGGCGTCGTCCGGGTCCGGCTGGGCGGGTCCGACGGCGTAGATCACGTCCACATCGGAGATGTAGTTCAGCTCCCGCGCCCCGCACTTGCCCATCCCGATCACGGCCAGCGCCACCCGGGAGACCTCGGGGGAGGTCTGAGCGATCTCGGCGCGGGCCACGGCCAGGGCGGCTTCCAGCGCGGCCCCGGCCAGGTCGGCCAGGCACGCCGCGATCCGCTCGAACTCGACGAGGGGATCTTCGGCGAGCAGGTCCGCGACGGCGATGCGGGTCAGCGCCGCACGGTAGGCGGTGCGCAGGGCCAGCTGCGCCTGCTCCCCGGTGGTCTCGGCCACCGGCGTCCGGTGGTCCGGGTCGGCGCCCACGCAGCGCAGCAGGTCCTCCCGGTACTGCCGGGCCATCTCCTGCCCGCGGACCTCGGGCAGGCGCTGCGGACCCCCGGTGAGCAGGTCCAGGTACTCGGGGCGGCGCAGCAGGAAGTCCCCGAGCGCCTCGGAGGCGCCGAGCACCCGGTACAGGGCGGGCGCCGCGCCACCCCGGTCCACGGCCTCGGCCAGCCCGTCGGGGCGATCCCCGAGCAGGCGCACCAGGGACTTCAGGGCCGCGTCCGGGGAGGGGCTCAGCCGCAGCCCCTCCAGCAGCGCCTCCCGATCGATGCCCTCCAGCTCGCGGGCCTCGAGCCAGCGCTGGGCGCCGGTGAGGTCCTCGAAGCCGATGCCGGCCAGGCGGGTCTTGCCGGAGGCCGCGTGCGTCATCTGGGTCCTTTCTGGCGGGTCGGACGGGGCCGGGCTCAGAGCAGGCCCAGGTTGTACTTCAGCTCGTAGGGGGTGACCTCGCGGCGGTAGGCCGTCCAGTCCTCCTGCTTGTTGCGCAGGAACTGGCGGAAGACCTGCTCGCCGAGCACCTCGGCCATAAACTCGGATTCCTCGGTCTGGCGGATCGCGTCGTGCAGGGAGGCCGGCAGCGGGTCGTGGCCGAGGCTGGCCCGCTCGCGGGCGGTCATGGAGGCGACGTCGTCGGCCTCGGCCATCGGCAGCTCGTACTCCTCCTCGATGCCCTTCAGGCCCGCGGCCAGCACGACGGCGTAGCCGAGGTAGGGGTTCACCGCCGAGTCCAGGCCGCGGTACTCGATGCGCGCGGACTGCATCTTGTTCGGCTTGTACAGGGGCACCCGGACCAGGGCGGAGCGGTTGTTGTGCCCCCAGGAGAGGTAGGAGGGGGCCTCCCCGCCGCCCCACAGGCGCTTGTAGGAGTTCACGAACTGGTTGGTCACGGACGTGAACTCAGGGGCGTGGCGCAGCACCCCGGCGATGAAGTGCCGGGCGGTGCGGGAGAGCTGGTACTCGGCCCCGGCCTCGAAGAAGGCGTTGGAGTCCCCCTCGAACAGGGAGAAGTGGGTGTGCATCCCGGAGCCGGGGTGTTCGGTGAACGGCTTGGGCATGAAGGTCGCGTAGATGCCCTGGGTGTGGGCGACCTCCTTGATCACGGAGCGGAAGGTCATGATGTTGTCCGCGGTCTGCAGGGCGTCGGCGTGGCGCAGGTCGATCTCGTTCTGCCCGGGGCCGCCCTCGTGGTGGCTGAACTCCACGGAGATCCCCACGGATTCCAGCATGGTCACGGCCCGGCGTCGGAAATCCTGGACCACCCCGCCGTAGACGTGGTCGAAGTAGCCCTCCCGGTCCACCGGCTCGGGGAAGCCGTCCGCGTTCAGCTCGGGGGACTTCAGGAGGTAGAACTCCACCTCCGGGGCGGTGTAGCAGGTGAAGCCCATGTCCCCGGCCTTGGCCAGGATCCGCTTGAGCACCCCGCGGGAATCCGCGGCGGAGGGCTCGCCGTCCGGGGTGAGGATGTCGCAGAACATCCGGGAGGTGGGCTCCTGCTCTCCCCGCCAGGGCAGCAGCTGGAAGGTGGAGGGATCCGGCTGCAGGAGCATGTCCGATTCGGAGACCCGGGACAGGCCCTCGATGGAGGAGCCGTCGAAGCCCAGGCCCTCCTCGAAGGCGCCCTCCGCCTCGGCCGGGGCCAGGGCCACGGACTTGAGGGTGCCGACGACGTCGGTGAACCACATCCGCACGAAGCGCACGTCCCGCTCCTCGATGGTGCGCAGCACGAATTCCTGTTGGCGGTCCATGGGTGCCTCCTTGGGGCTGGGTCGGGCGGGGCGGCGCGCGGGGGCCGTCTGCCCCCACTGTATCCGCACCCCGCTCTGCTTCGGGTCGGCCTGCCCGCGTGCCGCCCGGGCACTAGGATGGCAGGCCATGAGCACGTACCTGTCCTCCGAGGACGACCCCCCCGCCGCCCCCTCCGGTCCCGCCAACGGCCTGGAGGGCGTCTCCCGCATCCGCACGGTGCATCTGCGCCGATGCAAGGAGGAGGGCACGCGGTTCTCCATGCTGACCAGCTATGACGCGATGACCGCCCGGATCTTCGACGAGGCCGGGGTGGAGGTGCTGCTGGTCGGGGACTCCGCGGCCAACACGGTGCTGGGGCTGGAGTCGACCACGCAGCTGCGGATGGAGGACTTCCTGCCGTTCGTGCGGGCGGTCTCCCGCACGGCGCGGAGGGCGATGGTCGTGGCGGATCTGCCCTTCGGCACCTACGAGGCCTCCCCCGCGCAGGCGGTGGAGGCCGCGGTGCGCCTGGTCCGCGAGGGCGGGGCGCATGCGGTGAAGATGGAGGGCGGGGCCTTCTACGCGGAGCATGTCCGGGCGATGGTCCAGGCGGGGGTTCCGGTGATGGCCCACCTGGGCTTCACCCCGCAGTCGGAGCACGTGCTGGGCGGTTTCCGGGTGCAGGGCCGCAACGCGCAGGCTGAGGGGCTGGTGGAGGATGCCCGCAGGCTGGAGGAGGCCGGGGCCTTCGCGGTGCTGCTGGAGATGACCGCGGCCCCGGCGGCGGCCGCGGTGGAGGCGGCGCTGAGCGTGCCGACCGTCGGCATCGGCGCGGGGGCTGAGACCACGGGGCAGGTGCTGGTGTGGCAGGACATGGCCGGTCTGACCACTGGGCGGACCCCCCGCTTCGTGAAGCGCTACGCGGACCTGCGCACGGCGCTGACCGCGGCGGCCCGCGATTACCGGGCGGAGGTCGTCCAGGGCGTGTTCCCGGGGCCTGAGCAGACCTTCCAGGACTAAGGCTGCGGGTTCACCCGTGCAGCAGCTCGGCGGGGCGCACCCGGCTGACAGACCCGACGACGGGCGTTCAGCCCGTCCGAGGCGCCGATGAGGGGCTCAGCCCTCGCGCCACTCCCGGTCCGCCTCATCCCAGGCCTCATTGCGCTGCTCGGCCTTCTCCAGGGCGCGGCTGGCCTCGGCATAGCTGGCGTAGGGTCCGATCAGCTTGCGGTAGTCCGAGGAGGCCGGATGCTCCACCTCGCGGGTGTAGGTGTTGAACCAGTACTGCTGGTCCTCGGGCAGTTCAGCGGCGTCGTTCAGCGCCATGGGGTGCCTCCTCGCGGGGTCGTCTCGATCCGGCTCTGCGGGGCCGGTGGCCTAGAGTTGATGATATGTCTGCACCCTCCGAAGCCACCACCGGACACAACATCCCCACCGAACCCGGGAAGGCCCCGCTCGGGGCCCTGACCCCCGGCGTCGTCGGACCCGTGCGGACGGTGCCCTCCTGGATCCCGCGACCCGAGTACGTCGGCAAGCCCACCGCCCGGGAGGGCCAGGGCTCGGACTTCTACACCCCGGAGGAGGTGGAGCTGATCCGCGCGGCCGGGAAGATCGCCGCCGGCGCCATCGTCGCCGCCGAGGCCCACTGCGTGCCGGGAACCACCACCGATGAGATCGACGCGGTGGTCCACGAGTACATCTGCGACCACGCCGCCTACCCCTCCACCCTGGGCTACCGGAACTACTGGAAGTCCGTGTGCACCTCCCTGAACGAGGTCATCTGCCACGGCATCCCGGACTCCACCGTCCTGGAGGACGGGGACATCATCAACCTGGACGTCACCGCGTACAAGGACGGCATGCACGGGGACACCAACCGCACCCTGCTGGTCGGGGACGTGGACGAAGAGTCCCGCCTGCTCGTGGAGCGCACCGAGGAGGCCCTGCGCCGGGCCATGAAGGCCGTGAAGCCGGGCCGGGAGATCAACGTGATCGGGCGGGTCATCGAGAAGTACGCCGCCCGCTTCGGCTACGGGGTGGTCCGGGACTTCACCGGGCACGGGGTGGGCCGGGAGTTCCACTCCGGGCTGATCATCCCCCACTACGACGCCGCCCCCGCCTATGACACCGTGATCCAGGAGGGCATGGTCTTCACCATCGAGCCCATGCTCAACCTCGGGACGATCTCCTGGGACATGTGGGAGGACGACTGGACCGTCGTGACGAAGGACCGCAGGCGCTCCGCGCAGTTCGAGCACACCATGGTGGTCACCGCCGACGGCGTGGACGTCCTCACCCTCCCCTGAGCGCACCGACCCCGCCCGGTCCCGCCGCAGGGGCCGGAACCCGACCCGACAGCGACAGACCCGACGCAGCAGAAGGAGCAGCCGTGACCGAGAAGACCAACGTGAACCGCCCGGAGCTGGCCGTGCAGGCCGACCTGGACCGGGAGGAGTCCCTGCCCGCCCCCGCCCCCCACGAGCTGGCCATCGGGGTGGACATCGGCGGCACCGGCATCAAGGGCGGGATCGTGGACCTGCGCACCGGGGACCTGGTCTCCGAGCGCTACCGCATCGACACCCCGAAGCCGGCCACCCCGGAGACCGTCATCCCCGTCGTGGAGACGATCGTCGCCGAGCTGCAGTCCCGGGAGCTCACCGCCGAGCCGGACTCCGCGATCGGCGTCGGCTTCCCCGCGATCATCAAGGACGGGCACACCTGGTCCGCGGCCAACGTGGATGAGTCCTGGATCGGGGCGGACCTGACCGGGCCCGTCGCCGAGGCCCTGGGACGGCCCGTCCACGCCGTCAACGACGCCGACGCGGCCGGTCTGGCCGAGGCGATCTACGGACAGGGCCGGCACCGCTCCGGCTTCCTCATGATGATCACCCTGGGCACCGGGATCGGCTCGGCGATCATCAACAACGGCCAGCTGGTGCCCAACTCGGAGCTGGGCCACCTGGAGATCGACGGGCACGACGCGGAAACCCGCGCCTCGGTGCGGGCCCGCGAGCGCGAGGACCTGTCCTGGAAGCAGTACGGCAAGCGGCTGCACCGCTACTTCTCCCACGTGCAGCGGCTGTTCTCCCCGGACGCGTTCATCATCGGCGGCGGGGTGTCCAAGAAGCCGGAGAAGTTCCTGCCGTATCTGGAGGACATCGGCACGCCCATCGAGATCGCGGTGCTGCGCAACAACGCCGGGATCGTCGGGGCGGCCCTGTGGGCGGCGGGCCAGCCCGGGGAGAAGGAGAAGCACGACCGCACCGCGGGCTGAGCGCCGCGGGGCCTGCCCGTGGGAGGTCCGCAGGCAGCGGAAGAGCCGGTACGTGACGGCTTCCCCTCCGCACGTACCGGCTCCTGATCCGAGCTTACCCCGTCGGCCGCCCGCCGCGCCAGAGCCCCGGCCAACCCGGTCAGGCGGGCGTGCCTCAGATGAGGGTCTGCTGCTGCGGGCCGTCCTCCTCGCTCCGCTCGGCTCCGCGGGTGCCGGCCGCGGGGGCTGAGTCCTCGGGTGCCGCGTCCTCGGGGGCGGTGTCCTCGGGCCCGCTTCCGGCTTCGGCCCGCAGGGAGCGGATGGCCGACTCGAAGTCGTCCAGCCCCTCGAAGGCCTGGTAGACGCTGGCGAAGCGCAGGTACGCCACGGTGTCCAGACGCTGCAGCGGCTTGAGGATCTCCAGGCCGACGTCGTTCGCGTCGATCTCCGCCAGGCCCTTGGCGCGGATGGACTCCTCGACCTCCTGGGCCAGCAGGGCCAGATCGTCCTCGCTGACCGGGCGGCCCTGGCAGGCCTTGCGCACCCCGGAGATGATCTTGGCGCGCTTGAACGGCTCGGTGGCCCCGGAGCGCTTGATGACGTTCACGGCGGTGGTCTCCAGGGTGGAGAAGCGCCGCCCACAGGCCGCGCACTGGCGGCGCCGGCGGATCGCGGAGCCGTCATCGGCCACCCGCGAGTCCACCACGCGCGAGTCGGGGTGGCGGCAGTACGGGCAGTGCACGGCGCTACTCCCCCGCCCCGGTCGGCTCCGTCCGCACGGCCACGGCCCGGCCGTGGGCCGGCAGATCCTCGGCCTCGGCCAGGGCCCGCACGGTCGGGGCCACCGCGGCCAGAGCCTCGGCGGAGTACTCGATCAGCTGGACCACCTTCATGAAGGTGGCGGTGTTCAGGCCGCTGGCCCACCGGGCGGAGCCGCCCGTGGGCAGCACGTGGTTGGATCCTGCGGCGTAGTCCCCGAGCGGCACCGGGGAGTGCGGGCCGAGGAAGACGGCCCCGGCGTTGCGGATCCGCGCGGCCACCGCCCGCGGGTCCGCGGTCTGGATCTCCAGGTGCTCGGGCGCCCAGGCGTCGGCCACCGCGACGCTGTGCTCCAGGGAGTCGGTGAGCACCACCCCGGACTGCGGGCCGGTCAGGGCCTGCGCGACCCGCTCGGCGTGCCGGGTGCGGGCGGCCTGGACCCGCACCTGCCGGGCCACGGCCTCGGCCAGCGGGGCGGAGTCGGTGATCAGCACGGAGCCTGCGTGGGGGTCGTGCTCGGCCTGGGAGATCAGATCCGCGGCCACGTACACCGGGTCCGCCGCGGCGTCGGCGATCACCGCGATCTCCGTGGTCCCGGCCTCCCCGTCCACCCCGACGACGGAGCGCAGCTGCCGCTTGGCCATCGCCACGTACACGTTGCCGGGGCCGGTGAGGATGTCCACCGGCTCCAGGGGCTGCGGCTGCTGCTCGTCCGGGCGCAGCCCGTGGGCCATCGCGGCCAGGGCCTGCGCCCCGCCGATCGCCCACACCTCCTCGATGCTCAGCAGCGCCGCGGCCGCCAGGGTGGTGGGGTGCGGCAGACCGCCGAACTCCCGCTGCGGCGGGGTGCACAGCACCACGGACTCGACGCCGGCGGCCTGGGCGGGCACCGCGTTCATGACCACCGAGGAGGGATACACCGCCAGCCCGCCGGGCACGTACAGGCCGACCCGGCGCACCGGGGTCCACCGGTTGACCAGCCGCGCCCCCGGGGCGACCTCCAGCTCGGTGGTGGCCGGCTTCTGCGCGGCGGCGAAGGCGCGGATCCGCCCGATCGCCGTCTCCAGGGCCTCGCGCACGCCCGGGTCCAGCTCGGCCAGCGCCCGCTCGAGGGCCTCGGGCGGGACCCGCAGGCCGGACTGCTCGACGCCGTCGAAGCGCGCGGACAGCTCCCGCAGGGCGGGCGCCCCCTCGGCGCGCACCCGCCGGATGATCTGCGCGACGGACTCCTCGGCGTGGGCCAGGTACTCCCCCGACGGGCGCGGCAGCAGCCCGGCCAGGGCGGCGGGGTCCAGGTCCCGGCCGCGCAGATCCAGCACGCGCATCGCGGGGCCCTCGGTCGGGGCGGTCTCAGCAGGGATCGAAGTGCTCACCCTGGCCATTCTAGCCGCGCCCGCGCCTGACCGATCAGGAGGCCCGCTCCAGGCAGGCCGGGCCGAACAGCACCTTCAGATCCCCGAACAGCGCCGGGTTGGGGTTGACCCGAAGCCGCGGGGACAGCCGCATCAGCACGTCCTTGCCGCGGCAGGCCAGGTTGATGCGCACCTCGGCCTCGCCCCGGTGGTTCAGCAGGATGCCCTCCAGCTCCCGCAGGGTCCGCTCCGTGGCCCGGTGCTCGGGCAGGGACAGCACGATCGGGCCCTGCTGGCCCTCGGCGTCGATGTCCGGGATCTTCATCTCCTGGGCGCTGATGGTCACCGAGCCGTCGTCGCGGCGCTGCAGGCGCCCCTTGATGGTCACGATCAGGTCCTCGGCCAGCAGGCTGGCGATCGGGGCGTACACCTTCCCGAAGAACATCACCTCCATCGACCCGGTGCGGTCCTCCAGCTCGATGCGGGCGTAGGCGTTGCCCGAGGTCTTGGCGACCTTGCGCTGCACCGAGGTGATCATCCCGGCCACGGTGACGATCGCGCCGTCGGGTTTCCCGTCCTCGTCCAGCAGGGATTGGACCGAGGAGTCCGCCAGCTGGCCCAGCACCTCGTCCAGCCCCCGCAGCGGGTGGTCCGAGACGTACAGCCCGAGCATGTCGCGCTCGAAGTTCAGCTTGTCCCGCCGCTCCCACTCGGGCACGTCCGGGATCGCCACGGTCAGCTCCGCTGAGGGGTCCTCCTCCTCCATCCCGATGCCGCCGAACAGGTCGAACTGCCCGGCCGCCTCCTGGCGCTTGACGGACACGGTCGCGTCGATCGCCTCCTCGTGGATCATCGACAGGGCCCGGCGCCCGTGGCCGAGGTCGTCGAAGGCGCCCGCCTTGATCATGGAGTCCACGGTGCGCTTGTTGCACACCACCGCGGGGACCTTCTTGAGGAAGTCGTGGAAGGAGGTGAAGCGGCCCTTCTCCTGCCGGGTGTCCACCATCGCCTGGACCACGTTCGCCCCGACGTTGCGCACCGCACCCATTCCGAAGCGGATGTCCCGACCCACCGGGGTGAAGTTCAGGGCGGATTCGTTGACGTCCGGGGGCAGCACCGTGATGCCCATGCGGCGGCACTCGTTCAGGTACAGAGCCAGCTTGTCCTTGTCATCGCCCACCGAGGTCAGGAGGGCCGCCATGTACTCCTGCGGGTAGTGGGCCTTCAGGTACGCCGTCCAGTAGGAGACCAGACCGTAGGCGGCGGTGTGGGCCTTGTTGAAGGCGTAGTCGGAGAAGGGCAGCAGGATGTCCCACAGGGCCTTGACCGCGCTCTCCGAGTACCCGTTGTCCAGCATCCCCTGGTGGAAGGTCGCGTACTGGCGGTCCAGCTCGGCCTTCTTCTTCTTGCCCATGGCCCGGCGCAGGATATCGGCCTCGCCGAGGGAGTACCCGGCGACCTTCTGGGCGATGGCCATGACCTGCTCCTGGTACACGATCAGCCCGTACGTGGTGTCCAGGATCTCCGCCAGCGGCTCGGCCAGCTCCGGGTGGATCGGGGTGACCTCCTGCTGGCCGTTCTTGCGCAGGGCGTAGTTGATGTGCGAGTTCGCGCCCATCGGGCCCGGGCGGTACAGGGCCAGGACCGCGGAGATGTGCTCGAAGTGGTCCGGCTGCATCATCTTCAGCAGCTGGCGCATCGGCCCGCCGTCGAGCTGGAAGACCCCGAGGGTGTCCCCGCGGGCCAGCAGCTCGTAGCTGGCGGCGTCGTCGATCTGCAGGGTCTCCAGATCCAGGGTCTCCTGCCGGTTCGCCTCGATGTTCTCCAGGGCGTCGGAGATGATCGTGAGGTTGCGCAGGCCCAGGAAGTCCATCTTGATCAGGCCCAGGCCCTCGCAGGTCGGGTAGTCGAACTGCGTGATGACCTGCCCGTCCTGCTCGCGGCGCATGATCGGGATGACGTCGATCAGGTCGTGGCTGGACATGATGACCCCGGCCGCGTGCACCCCCCACTGCCGCTTGAGCCCCTCCAAGCCCTGGGCGGTGTCGAAGACCTTCGCGGAATCCTCGTCGGTGGCCAGCAGCTCCCGCAGCTCCTCGGCCTCGGAGTAGCGCTTGGCGTCCTTGTCGTAGACGTCCTGCAGGGAGATGCCCTTGCCCATGATGTCCGGCGGCATCGCCTTGGTCAGCTTCTCCCCCGTGGAGAACGGGTAGCCCAGCACCCGGGAGGAGTCCTTCAGGGCCTGCTTGGCCTTGATGGTCCCGTAGGTCACGATCATCGCGACGCGGTCCTCGCCGTACTTCTCGGTGACGTAGTGGATCACCTCGGAGCGGCGCCGATCGTCGAAGTCGACGTCGAAGTCCGGCATGGACACGCGGTCCGGGTTGAGGAACCGCTCGAAGATCAGGTCGTGCTCCAGCGGGTTCAGGTCGGTGATGCGCATCGCGTAGGCGACCATCGACCCGGCACCGGAGCCTCGGCCCGGACCCACCCGGATCCCGTTGTTCTTGGCCCAGTTGATGAAGTCCGCGACCACCAGGAAGTACCCGGGGAAGCCCATCTGGATGATGATGCCCTGCTCGTACTCGGCCTGCTTGCGCACCTCGTCCGGGACCCCGTCGGGGAACCGGTAGTGCAACCCGGCCTCGACCTCCTTGATGAACCAGGACTCCTCGTTCTCCCCCGGGGGGCAGGGGAAGTCCGGCATGTAGTTCGCGGAGGTGTCGAACTCCACGTTACAGCGCTCGGCGATCTCCAGGGTGTTGTCGCAGGCCTCCGGGAAGTCCCGGAACAGCTCGCGCATCTCCGCCGGGGACTTCAGGTAGAACTCATCGGCGTCGAACTTGAAGCGCTTGGGGTCCTGCAGGGTGGAGCCGGACTGCACGCACAGCAGGGCCGCGTGGGCCTTGGCGTCCTCGGCGCGGGTGTAGTGCAGGTCGTTGGTGGCCACCAGCGGCAGGTTCAGCTCCTTGGCCAGGCGCAGCAGGTCCTGAGTCACCTGCTTCTCGATGCCCAGCCCGTGGTCCATCAGCTCGCAGTAGAAGTTCTCCGCCCCGAAGATGTCCCGGAACTCCGCGGCCGCATCCAGGGCCTCCCGGTACTGGCCCAGGCGCAGACGGGTCTGGATCTCCCCCGACGGGCAGCCGGTGGTGGCGATCAGGCCCTTGCCGTAGGTGTTCAGCAGCTCCCGGTCCATGCGCGGCTTGTACAGCTGGCCCTCCAGGGAGGCCCGGGAGGAAGCGCGGAACAGGTTGTGCATGCCCTCGGTGGTCTCGGCCAGCAGGGTCATGTGGGTGTACGCGCCGCCGCCGGAGACGTCGTCGCGCCCGCCGTCGGCGAACTTCACGCGGGTGCGGTCCTGCCGGGCGGTGCCCGGGGTCAGGTACGCCTCGACGCCGATGATCGGCTTGATCCCGGCATTGCGGGCCCGGTTCCAGAAGTCGAAGGCCCCGAAGAGGAAGCCGTGGTCGGTGGTGGCCATCGAGTCCATGCCCAGCTCGTGGGCGTGCTCGAACAGGTCGTCCAGGCGGGCGGCGCCGTCGAGCATCGAGTACTCGGTGTGCACGTGCAGGTGGGTGAAGCCCTTGGTCTTGGCCGCTGAAGTCACCGCCCTAGTTTAGGACATCCCCGCTGCGCACGGCCTCCAGGGCGAAGCTCAGATCCGCCGGGTACTCGCTGGTGAAGCGCACCCGCCGCCCCGTGCCGGGATGGTCGAAGCCCAGCCGGTGCGCGTGCAGCCACTGGCGGGTCAGGCCCAGGTCCGCGGCCAGGCGCGGATCCGCCCCGTAGGTGAGATCCCCGCAGCAGGGGTGGTTCAGGGCGGAGAAGTGCACGCGGATCTGGTGGGTGCGCCCGGTCTCCAGGTGCACCTCGGCGAGGCTCGCGGGGCCGAAGGCCTCCAGCACCTCGTAGTGGGTCACGGAGGCCCGCCCGTCCTCCACGACGGCGAAGCGCCAGGAGTGCCCGGGGTGCCGCCCGATCGGGGCGTCGATGGTCCCGCGCAGCGGGTCCGGGATGCCCTGGACGAGGGTGTGGTACACCTTCTCCACGGTGCGCTCCTTGAAGGCCCGCTTCAGCGCGGCGTAGGAGGGCTCGTTCTTGGCGACCACCATCAGCCCGGAGGTCCCCACGTCCAGCCGGTGCACGATGCCCTGGCGCTCCGGTGCCCCGCTGGTGGCGATGTTCACCCCGAGACCTGCCAGGGCCCCGACCACGGTGGGCCCGTGCCAGCCGGGGCTGGGGTGGGCGGCGACCCCGGTGGGTTTGTCCACCACGACGACGTCGGCGTCCTCGTGCACGATAGAGAACCCGTCCACGACCTGCGCGACCACGCGCGCGGCCTCCTCGGGCTCCGGCACCCGGGCGGTGATGACGGCGCCGGCCGGGACCTTCAGGGATTTGGCGGGCTTCAGCTGCCGTCCCTCGTGCCGCACGCGCACCCGGTCCTGCTCGCACCAGGCGGCCGCGGCACTGCGGGAACCACCCGATTCCCGGGCCAGCAGCGCATCCAGGCGGGCGCCGTCGTCCTCGTCGCTCACCGCGAACTCGATGGTCTGCTCAGCGCTCATGGGCGGGTCTCCTCGGGATGCTCGGCGGCGGCCCGCCCGTCATCGGCGGGCGCGAGGGTACCCGACTCCGGCGACCGGCCCTCCAACGGGACGCCGCGCAGGGTCAGCACGGCGATGACGGCGATGGACACGCAGATGCAGGAGTCGGCGATGTTGAAGATCGCGAAGTGCGGCACGGAGATGAAGTCCACGACGTGCCCGCGCCCGAAGCCCGGCTCCCGGAAGAGCCGGTCCGTGAGGTTGCCCAGCACCCCGGCCAGCAGGCCCGCCAGGCTCAGCAGCCAGGCCGCGCTGCGAGCGCGCGGCAACAGCCGGATCACCACGACGGCGACCGCCGCCTGCACGAGGGTGAACACCCAGGTCACGGACTCCCCCAGGGAGAACGCGGCCCCGGGGTTGCGCAGGAAGCGCCACCACAGCAGATCGGGGATCACGGTGATCCGCTGGCCCTCGACCATGTGGGCGACGACCCACGCCTTGCTGGCCTGGTCCGCCGCGTAGAGCAGGGCGCCCAGGACCACGGCGGAGACGACGAGGCCGACCCGCGCACGGGTCGGCCTCGCGGTGCTGCGGGAGCTCACGCGGCGTCGGGCTCCAGCCCGGCGGTGTTCTCCAGCTCGGTGAGCCGGGACTCCAGGTGCTCGCGCAGGCGGGCCCGGTAGCTGGCCTCGAAGGCGCGCAGCGCCTCGACGTCGGACTCCAGGGCGGCCTTGTTGGTCTCCAGGTTCTCCATGACCTCCTTGCGCTGGGCCTCGGCCTCGGCGACGAGGGTCTCGGCCTGCAGCTGGCCCTCGGAGATCAGGCGGGCCCGCTCGGAGCGGCCCTCGGAGACGTACTCGTCGTGCAGGCGCTGGGCCATCGCGATCACCGCGGCAGCCGACTCGGCGGACTCGGTGGACCCGGCCGGGGCGGCGGACTGCGGGGTCGCGGGGGCGGAGTCGGCGGCGGACTCGGCCTGGGCGGGGGCCTCCACGGTCTCGGCTTCCTCGACGACGTCGGCGTCCGCGGGCAGCTCGGCGGCGGCGTCCTCGGCGGGGGCGTCACCGGAGGGGGTGAGGTCCTGCTCGGCCGGGGCGCTCACGGTCTGCTCCTCGGCGGGCTGGGACAGGGCGGCCACGGAGCTGGCGCCCTCGCCAGCCCCGGACTCCTCAGCGGCATCCGAGGCCTGCCCGGCGGTGCCGGTCTGGGCGGCGCCCTCGGCGGTCGGGTCGGGGATGCCGTGCTCGGACAGCGCCTGGCGCAGCGTCCGGTTCTCCTCGTTCAGCCGCTTCAGCTCGGCCACGACGTCGTCCAGGAAGAGATCGACTTCCTGCTGGTCGTAGCCCTCGCGGAACTTGGTGGGCTGGAAGGTCTTCTCGACGACCTCTTCCGGGGTCAGTGCCATGAAAGTCACCTCGTGTCTGTGCGCCTGCCGCGTCGGTCGGCGCTGCGTCGGACGGTTGTTCACCCCTCATCCTAGTGGGTGGGGCTGGGCGCAGGCTCCAGGCCCCGGTCAGACCTGGGACAGCGCCGCGCCCAGCAGGCTCATGACCACGGAGTTGAGCAGGCTCAGCACCAGCAGCAGCACCAGGAAGCCCATGTCCAGGGACACTCCGCCCAGCCGCAGCGGCGGGATGATCCGGCGCATCAGCCGCATCCCCGGCTCCGTGGCCCGCCGGATGCCGATCGCGGCGACCAGCACGACGCCGCGGGGGCGCCAGCGCGGGGCGAAGCCGTCCACCCAATCCAGGATCAGGCGCAGCATCAGCAGCAGCATGGCCAGGTACAGGGCGAAGTGGATCAGCGCCAGAACCGTGATCACAGGTCTCCTCGGGGTCGAAGCTCAGGGGCGGGGCCCGGGCGGGATGGGCTCAGCGCTGGTCGAAGGGGTCGTGCTGGGCGACGTCGTCCTCGGGCGCGTGCTGCTCGCGCTGCTCCTCCTGCGGAGCGAGGACCTCCAGGGTCGCGGGGGTCAGCAGGAACACCTGCTCGGTGACCCGCTCGATGCTGCCGTTCAGGGCGAAGGTCAGCCCCGAGGAGAAGTCCACCAGCCGCTTGGCCTCCGTGACGTCCATGTCGGTGACGTTCATGATCACGGGGATGCCCTCGCGGAAGGACTCGCCGATGACCTTGGCGTCGTTGTAGGAGCGCGGGTGGATGGTGGTGATGCGTCGCAATTCGTTGTCGCTTTCGATCGGGGCCGGGATTCGGCGCTCGGGGGCGGCCTCCCGGGCGGAGGCGGCGGGCTGCACGGCCGAGCGCGAGCGCGGCTCGCGCTCGGCGCGGCGGGATTCCAGGGCCGCCGGGCGCCGCCCGGCGGCGTGGGAGCCGCGGGGGGTCTCGGCCTGGTCCTGCTCCTGGGCCGAGGAGCGGGCGGGGGTCCGGGTGATCACCGGATGCGCCTCGGTGCTGGGCTCCGGTTCGATGACCTCGCCCTCCACGCGCTCACCGCGCGGGGTGCGCGCCGGGGCCTGCTCCGCGGAGCCGCGGCGGGATCCCGTCTGCTCCCCCGACTGCTCGTAGCCGTCGTCGGCCAGTCCCAGAAAGACCATGGCCTGGCGCAGTGTTCCCGCCATCTGAACTCCTCGAAGATTCGCTGCTGTGCTGTTTCGGTGATGTCGGACGGCCGGGGGCCTCAGCCCCGGGGACGAGGCCCCATGATGGCCGAGCCCACGCGCACCCGGGTCGAGCCCCATCGTATCGCGTCGGCCAGGTCCGCGCTCATCCCCGCGGAGATCTCCACCGCCTCCGGGTGCTCCCGGCGCAGTGCGGCGCTGAGCTCGCGCAGCCGGGCGAAAGCCGCCGCCGGATCCTCCGCCTGCGGGGCCACCGCCATCAGCCCGGCCAGGCGCAGGCCGGGGGTGGCGGCGACGGCCTCGGCCAGCTGGGCCACCTCCGTCGGGTCGGCCCCGCCGCGGGCCCCGCTGGCGGCCTGCCCCGGGGCGGAGGCCGCGCTGAGACCCACCTGGATGAAGCACTCCAGGCCGCCGTCGGCATACGCCGCCGGGGCCGGGCCCTCCTCGGCCTCCCAGCGGGAGACCGCCAGCGACCAGGCCCGACCCAGGGCCTGGACGAGTCCGGGCCGATCCACCGAGTGCACCGACCCGGCCCAGCGCACCGCCGACTTCGCCTTGTTGGTCTGCAGCTGTCCGATGTGCTCCCAGCGCAGGCCCGAACCGGTCAGCGGAGCCAGCTCGGCGGCCTTGCGGGAGGCCTCCTGCTCGCGGTTCTCCCCCACGGCCCGCACGCCCGCCTCCCACAGGGCGGCGACGTCGGCGGCCGGGAAGAACTTGGTGACCGGCAGCAGCCGCACCGGCTGCCCGGGATCCCGCACATCGGCCGGGATCTGGGCGGCCAGGGACTGCACGGTCTCGCTCACCTGCCGCAGGCGCTGCGCCAGCTCCTCGGCGCGCCGGGGATCCGGGTGCGGCGGCCTCCCCCGCTCCTGCTGTTCTCGAGGCTGGGTCGGGTGCTCCTGGCTCATCTGCGGTGTCCTCCTCGCTGCTGCTCGTGATCGTCTCGGTGCGGTGCGGGGTCCTCGTCGTCGGGCCGGGGCTGGGCTTGGGGCTTGGTCCGGGCTGGTGGTTCGGACGGGGGCTGGGGCACCAGGATCGCGGCCAGGCGCCCCTCGCCCGGGGCGCGCCGGTGGGAGAACTGGCCCGGATCCTCCAGCGTGCAGGCGGACAGCTCCGCGGAGACCTCCAGGCGCAGGCCGAGCCGCTCGGCGGTGGCTGTCAACTGGGTCCGGGCCGCTCCCGGCAGGTCCAGGGAGGCGGTGCCCCACGAGGTCCGCGCGGCGATCCCGGGCAGGATCGCCTCGGCCTCGGCCGCCAGGGACTCGGGGACCTCGTAGCAGGAGCCGCACACCCCGGGCCCGATCCAGGCCCGGATCCGCCCGGCTCCGGCCGCGGCCAGCACCTCGAGCACCCGAGGCAGGATCCCGTCCAGCAGTCCCCGCCGCCCGGCGTGGGCCACGGCCGCCAGGCTCGGGTCCTCGGTCGCGAACAGCACGGGCAGGCAGTCGGCGGTCAGCACCGCCAGCGGGCGCCCCGTGCGGGTCAGGGCGGCGTCGGCGACCGGCGCCAGCTCCCGCTCCCGGGCCGGCGCACTCCGGGCCGGGATGGTCGGGGCCTCATCGGCGTCCGCCACGGCCGTGCCGTGCACCTGCTCGAGGAAGAGCAGCCGCCCGGCGGCCACCCCCAGGTGCCGCTCCATCCGGCGTCGTCGGGCCTGGGCGGCCGCGGGATCGGGACCGGCGTGCAGGGCGAGGTTGCCGTCGCCGCGATCGGTGACGGCCAGCCTCGGGCCGTCGGGCTCGGTGAGGATGCGCATGGGACCTGCTTCATCGGAGACGTCAGGGGTGCTTCGCGGGCGGCGCCCGGCCCGCGGGTCGCGTCTGCCCCGCGGGGAGCACCGGGGCCCGGGTGCGCCGATTCCCCGGTCCCGACGCGGGAGACCGGGGAATCGCGGCGCCGTGCGGGGCGCTCACCCGTGCGGCGAGGAACCGCGGGTCAGGTCACTTCACTTCAGGAAGTCGGGCACATCCAGGGAGTCCTTGCGGCCCGAGCCGCGCCCGGTCTCCTCCTCGGTCGGGGGCAGATCGACGTCGAACCCGGCGTTGGCCGGAACGTCGTCGTCAGCACCCCACTGGCTCGAGGAGCCGCCCGAGTAGGACGGCGCGCCGCCGGCGTAGGAGCCGCCGCGCTGCGGGTTGGAGGCCACCCGGACCGGCTGGGAGGCGGAGCCGCCGAAGGCCTGCTGAGTGCGCTGGGCCTGGTTGGCCGCGGCGTTGGTGGAGTTGGAGTTGGTCTCCGGGTTCAGGGAGTCGAAGCCCGCGGCGATCACGGTAACCCGTGCCTCATCGCCCAGGGCGTCGTCGATCACGGCGCCGAAGATGATGTTGGCGTCCGGGTGGGCGACCTCCTGGACCAGGCGGGCGGCCTCGTTGATCTCGAACAGGCCGAGGTCGGAACCTCCCTGGATGGACAGCAGCACGCCGTGGGCGCCGTCGATGGAGGCCTCCAGCAGCGGGGACGCGATGGCCAGCTCCGCCGCCTTGACCGCGCGGTCCTCGCCCTGGGCGGAGCCGATGCCCATCAGCGCCGAACCCGCGCCCTGCATCACGGACTTCACGTCGGCGAAGTCCAGATTGATCAGGCCCGGGGTGGTGATCAGGTCGGTGATGCCCTGCACGCCGGAGAGCAACACCTGGTCGGCGGACTTGAAGGCGTCCAGCATGGACACGTTGCGGTCGGAGATGGACAGCAGGCGGTCGTTCGGGATGACGATGAGGGTGTCCACCTCGTCGCGCAGGGCCTCGATGCCGGTCTCGGCCTGGTTGGAGCGGCGGCGACCCTCGAAGGTGAACGGGCGGGTGACCACGCCGATGGTCAGGGCCCCCAGGGAGCGGGCGATGCGCGCGACGACCGGGGCGCCGCCGGTTCCGGTGCCGCCGCCCTCACCGGCGGTCACGAAGACCATGTCGGCCCCCTTGAGGACCTCCTCGATCTCCTCCTCGTGGTCCTCGGCCGCCTGGCGCCCGACCTCGGGGTTGGCCCCGGCGCCCAGCCCGCGGGTCATCTCCCGACCGACGTCGAGCTTGACGTCCGCATCGGACATCAGCAGCGCCTGGGCGTCGGTGTTGATCGCGATGAACTCGACGCCGCGCAGGCCGACCTCGATCATGCGGTTCACGGCGTTCACGCCGCCGCCGCCGATGCCGACGACCTTGATGACGGCCAGGTAGTTCTGGGGGGTGGTGATGTCCATGTGATCCTCGTTCGCAGTGATGGCCGCCGCCGATCCCTATCCTGAAACCCTCGATCGAAGGTTCAGACGATTGCGTCGTTCGGCGTCGACGGCCGGTTCCTATACGGCATCCAGACTACCAACCGCACGCGGCGGTGTCGCTCCCGCGGGCCGATCGAGGGCCGGGAATTCCCGCAGAGTGCGGGCCTCGCCGCCGCCCCGACCCGCCTCGTGCATGGACCTCGAGTGCAGGTTGAATGGTTGCCGGGGTCACTCGGTGACCGGGTGATCCGGGCTGGAGACGTCGTAGGTCGAGACCCCGTCCCCTCCGACGGCCTGGATCAGGGCGCGCAGCACCTGCGCCTTCTGCTCGGAGTCATCGGCCGTGCCCCAGAGCACCGTGGAGCCGTCCTTCATCTCCAGGCGGATGTCCGTGTCCGACTGCGCCTTCGCCGCGGTCATCTGCTGCAGCAGGGACTGCGGCAGGGCCTGCAGCACCCGCACCACGTCCCGGAAGGAATCCTGGGTGACCGCCTGGCGCCCGCCGTCGATCAGCGGGACCTTGGCCTGCTCCAACGAATCCGCGGCCCCCACGGCGGTGCCGTCCCGGTCCACCAGGATGTAGCGGTCCCCGTCCTTCACGGCGGCCACCGGCACCCGCTCCTGCAGGGTCACCACGAGCTCGTGGGGCGGGTGGGCCTCGATCGAGACGTCCCGGATCACGACATCCTGGCCGATCAGGTCCCGGACCTGCTGCTGGGTGACCCGCGGCAGCGGCGTGCCCTCCAGCGGTTCCAGCTTCCGGGCCACCTCGGCGCGATCCGCGGCCCCCGTGCCCTCCACCGTGATGGTGCGCACCGCCAGCAGCGGCGAGGCGAAGACCACCCCGAGGAACACCGCGGCCACGACCACCAGCGTCAGCAGGCCGGCCCCGATGCGTCCCAGCCGGGTGCGCGGCACGAGGCGGCGCAGCCGGCTCGTGCGCCGAGCGCCCCGGGATCCCTCCGTGCGGCGTCGCGAGGTCAGTGCGATGACGCTCGCCCCGTTCCCGGCGGCGCCGTCCGCCCCGTCCTCGCCCGGATGCGAGCCCCCGGGCTCCCCCGGACCCGCCGCGGCGGGCCGGTCCGCGGAGCCGGGGCGGCGCAGCGGACGCACGACGTCGCGCTCGTCCGGTGCGCCCTCGTCCCCTGTGCGCCCGTCCTCATCTCGCTCGGGCGCGCCCGGTGCGTCGGAGCCGGCGTGGGCGGGTTCGACGCTGACCGCCGCCGGATTGCTCGCGCGCACCGGGATCGCTCCCGTGGCGGCCTCCGGCTCGCGGCGCACGGCCTTCAGCGAGCGCCGGGCGGCCTGCGCCGGGGATTCCTCGCTGCGTCGGGAGTTCTCCCGGGCGCGCCGGGCCAGGCGCTGGCGCGCCTCGACGGGCGCGCCCTCCGGTTCCTGGGTCGCTTCGTCGGGCTCCTCCGGTTCCCGCTCGGCGGCCGCCGGGGCCCCCTCCGGGGCGTGTTCGTGGGCGGAGCGGGGCAGGCGGGGGCGGCGTCGGGCGCTCACCGGGCGGACTCCGCCGGGTCCTGGGCCGCATCTCCGGGGGCGCGCCGCTCGTCCTCGGCGAGGGCCTCGAGCACGAAGGTGCCGTAGGTCGTGACGTCCCCGGCCCCGATGGTCAGCACGATGTCCCCGGCCGCGGCGGAGGAGGCGATGCGCGTGGCGGCCTCCCGCCCGGAGGCCGCATAGCGGACCTCGCTGAACCCGGCATCGGTGATCAGGTGGCTGGAGACCCCCTCGATCGGCTCCTCCCGGGCGGGGAACACATCCACGACGAAGGCCCGGTCGGCCAGGGACAGCGCCTCGGCGAACTCCCGGGCGAAGGCCCGGGTGCGGGAGAACAGGTGGGGCTGGAAGATCGCGTACACCGTACCGCCGGCGGCCACGGTGCGCGCGGCCTGCAGGGCGGCGGCCACCTCGGTGGGGTGGTGGGCGTAGTCGTCGAAGACGGTGACCCCGCGGGCCTGCCCCCGACGCTCGAAGCGGCGCGCCGATCCCGTGAACTCGGACAGCCCCCGAGCCGCGGCCTGCGGATCCACGCCGACCAGCAGGGCGCAGGCCATGGCCGCGGCGGCGTTGCGCAGGTTGTGCGTGCCGGGCACGGCCAGGTGCAGCGTGACGCCGCCCCGGGCACCCCCCGCGGCCTCGGGCAGCTGCCAGGCCAGGCGCGCCGAGCTGGCGGTGCCCTCCCCCGTGATGTCCTCGATGCGCAGGTCCGCGGCGGCGTCGGTGCCGTAGGTGAGCACCCGGGCCCCGGCCCGGCGTCGGGCCCGGGCCAGCTGCGCGGCGCCGTCGTCATCCGCGCAGATCACCAGCACCCCGTCCTGCCCGAGGGTCTCGGCGAAGCGCTCGAAGGCCAGGTGCACCGCAGCGGGAGTGCCGTAGAAGTCCAGATGGTCCGGTTCCACGTTGGTGACCACCGCGATCGACGGCGCGTACTTCAGGAAGGAGCCGTCGGATTCGTCCGCCTCGGCGACGAACCAGGCGTCGTCGTCCGTGCGGCCCAGCCGGGCGTTGGTGCCCAGGGCGGCGATGCGCGCACCCACGGCGAAGGACGGGTCCGCACCGGCGGCGTCGAGCATCACGGCGATCATCGAGCTGGTCGTGGTCTTGCCGTGGGTCCCGGCCACCGCGATCGTGCGCTGGACGCCCATGGCCGCGGCCAGGGCATCCGAGCGGTGCAGGACCCGCAGCCCCCGGGCCCGGGCCGCGGCCAGCTCGGGGTTGGACTCGCGGATGGCCGTGGAGATCACGACGGTGTCGGCCTGCTCGATGTTCTCCGCGGCCTGGGGCACGAAGACCCGCGCGCCCTTCTCCCGCAGCGCATCCAGCACGGGGCCGTCCTTGGCGTCCGAGCCCGACACGCTCAGCCCGTGCTCCAGCAGCAGCTGGGCCACCGCGGACATACCCGTGCCACCGATGCCGATGAAGTGCACCCGGCCCAGCCCGGACAGCTGCGGGCGCGGGGGGAACGGCGGGTTCATGGACTCCGGCAGCCGGGCCTGCTCGGCGGTGGGCTCGGGGGTGCTCATCGGCTCTGCTCCTTCGGGTTCTGCGACGACTCGGCGGCCTCCAGCACGAGGCGGGCCATCTGCTCGGCGGCATCGCGCACCCCGAGGCGGCTCGCGGCGCGGCTCATCCGCTCCAGGCGCTCGGGGTCCTGGGCCAGCGGCAGGACGTGGTCCAGGAACCAGCCGGGGGTGAACTGCGCGTCCGGGACGAGCAGGGCGGCGTCGGCGGCCACGAGGGATTCGGCGTTCAGGGCCTGCTCCCCATTGCCGATGGGCAGGGGGACGAAGACCGAGGGGCAGCCCACGGCCGCGGCCTCGCTGACGGTCGCCGCTCCCGCCCGGGCCACCAGCAGGTCCGCGGCGGCGTAGGCCCGGTGCATCCCGTCGACGAATTCGACCTGGTGGTAGCGGGGGGCCTGCACCGGCTGGCCCTGATCGTCCAGCAGCTGCTTGCCGCGCCCGGTGATGTGCAGCAGCTGCACCCCGGCCTGGCGCCAGGCGGGGGTCTGCAGGACCGCCCGCACCGTGCGGTTCATCGCCGCGGCCCCCAGGGACCCGCCGGTCAGCACGATCGTGGGCAGCTCCTCCCGCAGGCCGAGGTCCCGGCGGGCCGCGGCGCGCTCTGCGGCGCGATCCATGGCGGCCACCGGCCCGCGCAGCGGCATCCCGACGGTGCGGGCCCCGCGCAGCGGCGTATCCGGGAAGGCCGCGGCCACGACGGCGGCCCGGCGCGCCCCGACGCGGTTGGCCAGGCCCGGGCGGCGGTTGGCCTCGTGGATCACCACGGGGATCCCCTCGCGGGCGGCGGCCAGGTACATCGGGGTGCACACGTAGCCGCCGACCCCCAGGACGACGTCGGCCTCGTGCCGGCGCAGGATCCGGCGGGCCTGGCCGACCGCCCGGGAGAATCGCAGCGGCAGGCGCAGCAGATCCGCCGACGGCCGGCGCGGCATCGGGACCCGGTCGATGAACTCCAGATCGTATCCGGCCTCGGGCACGAGCCGGGCCTCCATGCGATCCGCCGTGCCCACCGCGGTGATCCGCGCCTGGGGCCGGAGCCGTCGCACGGCGTCGGCCACGGCGAGCATCGGGGTGATGTGTCCCGCGGTGCCTCCCCCGGCGACGATGACGGACGGTGAAGGATTCAACTGCGGCTCCCCGGTTTCTCTCGGCGCGGGCGTGGTCAGTTCTCCAGTCTAGACGTCCGCTCGGGCTCCTCCAGCGCGGACAACTCGAGCGCCGGATGGGTGGGCGTCCTGGTCAGGGACATCGCGAAGCCCGCAGCGAACAGGGACATCATCAGCGAGGTGCCGCCGTAGGAGATGAATGGCAGGGGGATCCCGATGACGGGCAGCAGCCCCGTGACCATGCCGATGTTGACGAAGGCCTGGCCGATGTACCAGGCCAGCATGCACCCGGCGGCGATGCGCACGAAGCGGTCCGAGGAGCGCAGGATGACCCGCGCCAGGGACAGTGCGATCACGGTGAACAGGGCGATGACCACGAGCGAGCCGATGAACCCCAGCTCCTCCCCGAGGATCGCGAAGATGTAGTCGTTGTGCGCTTCGGGCAGGTAATTGTACTTCTGCCGGGACTCCCCCAGGCCCTCGCCCCACCAGGAGCCGCTGGCCAGAGCGGCCAGACCGGCGTTGGACTGGTAGCAGGCATCCGAGGCTCCGCAGCGGGAGGGCACCAGCCAGCCGATGACGCGCTGGATGCGGTGCGGACTGGCGACCACGATCAGCGCCGCCGCCGCGACCCCGAGGATCGCGGACCAGCGGAAGATCTTCATCGGGGCGCGGGCGAACCACAGGGCCCCGGCGTAGATCAGGGCGAAGACGATGCCGGTGCCGGCATCGCCCCCCGCCATGACCAGCGCGAAGGTGGCCAGGAAGCCGAGGATCGAGGGCAGCAGGGCGGCGCGCACGCTGACCGCGACCTGCGGGGTCTTGGCCAGGCCCCACGCGGCCCACAGGACCAGGGCGAACTTGCCGATCTCGGAGGGCTGGAACTGCAGGGGCCCCAGGGCCAGCCAGTTGCGGTTGCCGTAGACCTCCACGCCCAGAGGGCTGAGCACGAGCAGCAGCAGCGCGATCGTGCCGCCCATCAGCCAGAAGATCAGGGTGCGGCTCTTCCACCAGCGCAGCGGCACCCGGGAGGCGGCGAACATCGCCACGATGCCGACCAGGGCGTAGCCCACCTGCCGGGCGAACAGGGCGTAGGGCGACTGGGCCTTGGAGATCTGCTCCACCGAGGAGGCGGAGAGCACCATCATCGAGCCCAGGATGGTCAGGGCCAGGGCGCTGACGCAGATCCCCACCGCCGAGCTGGACAGGGAGCCGGCGGCGATCCACTGGTAGACGGGGCGGGCGGCGGCCCGGGCCGCGGAGGTCAAGCGCCGCCAGGGGCCGCGGGGGGTGGTGCGCGGGGTGCGCTCGGGGGCCGCGGTGCTCACGGGCGCGGCCCCTCTTCGTCCCGGTCCTGCTCGGTGGGGCCCAGGCGCCGGACGAGATCGGCGACCAGGTCGATGAACACCTCGCCGCGATCTGCGTAGGAGGCGAACTGGTCCATGGACGCGGCGGCCGGGGCCAGCAGCACGGTGTCCCCCTGCTCGGACAGCTCGTGGGCGATCCGCACCGCCTCGGCCAGCACGGCCCGTCCGTCCGTCGGCGCGGCGTCGATGCCCTCGGCGGCCCGGTGCACGGGGACCTGCGGGGCCTGCTCGGCCAGGGCCTGCTCGAGCCCTGCGGTGTCCGTGCCGATGAGCACCACGGCCTTGAGCCGGTGCGCGTGCGCGGCCACCAGGTCCCCGTAGTGCACGCCCTTGGACAGGCCGCCGGCGATCCAGATGACGGGGTCGAAGGAGGACAGCGAGGCGTCGGTCGCGTGGGGGTTGGTGGCCTTGGTGTCGTTGACCCACAGCACCCCGTGGGTCGTGGCCACCGGCTGGATGCGGTGGGCCCCGGGCTCGAAGGCGCGCAGGCCGTCGCGCACGGCCTCCGGGGAGACGCCGGCCGCGCGGGTCAGGGCCGCGGCGGCCAGGGCGTTCTCCACGGTGTGGCGGGTCGGCAGCGGCCCGGTGTCGCGCACGGCGCCCAGCTCGAGGGCCTCGGTGCGACGCTGCTCGACGAAGGCCCGATCCACCAGCAGACCGTCCACCACGCCCAGCTGGGACAGGTACGGGGTGTCGGTGGTGAAGGAGACCGCCCGGCAGCCCTCCTGAACCTCGGCCTGCTCGACCATCCGCTCCGTGTCCGGCACGGCGGCGTTGTACACGCAGGCCACCCGCGTGTTCTCGTACACCCGGGCCTTGTCCGCGGCGTAGTTGGCGTAGGAGCCGTGCCAGTCCAGGTGGTCCTCGGCGATGTTCAGCACGACGGAGGCCAGCGGGGCCAGGGAGTGGGACCAGTGCAGCTGGTAGCTGGACAGCTCCACCGCCAGCACGTCGTAGTCCACCGGGTCCCGCAGGGCGTCCAGGATGGGGGTGCCGACGTTGCCCACCGCGATGGCCTTGAGTCCCGCGGCCTGCAGGATCGAGGCGGTCATCCCCACCGTCGTGGTCTTGCCGTTGGTTCCGGTGATGCACAGCCACTCGGCCGTCTTCCGGCCTGCCCGCTCGCGCAGGCGCCAGGCCAGCTCCACATCCCCCCAGATCTGGATGCCGCGGTCCACGGCCTCGGCCAGGATGCCCAGGGTGGGCCGCAGCCCCGGGGAGGTGACGACCAGCTCGGGAGCCTGCCCGTCCACCTCGGGCAGGGCGTCCATGGCCTGCTGCCCGAGGATCGTCTGCGCGGCGCCGACGATCCCGAGGGTCTGGGCCTTGTAGCGGTTCTCCTCGGTGTCCTTCCCGTCCACGACGACCACGCGCGCTCCGAGCTCGATCAGGGTGTCCGCCGCGGCGAAGCCGGAGGTGCCGATCCCGGCCACGACCACGCGCAGCCCGGCCCAGTCGGCGTCCCAGGAGGTCAGCCCGGCCAGGCGGGGGTCCTGAAGCACGGGGTTGGCGTTGGTGGCCTTCATCGGGTGATCACTCCTCCGTGGCTGAGCAGCCAGTCGCCGTAGAACACGCCCAGGGCCGCGGCCACGAACAGTCCGGCGATGATCCAGAAGCGGACCACGACCGTGACCTCCTTCCAGCCCTTGAGCTCGAAGTGGTGCTGCAGCGGGGCCATCTTGAAGATGCGCTTGCCTCCGGAGAGCTTGAAGTAGCCGACCTGGATGATCACGGAGGCGGAGATCATCACGAACAGCCCCGCCATGAGGACCAGGAGCAGCTCGGTGCGGCTGAGGATCGCGAAGCCGGCCAGGGCCCCGCCGAGGCCGAGGGAGCCGGTGTCGCCCATGAAGATCGACGCCGGGGAGGTGTTCCACCACAGGAAGCCGATCAGCGAGCCGATCAGGGCCGCGGCGAGCACCGCCAGCTGCCCGGGATCGCGCACCTCGTAGCAGACCGGATCCGAGGATCCCGGGGAGCACAGGTGGTTGTTCTGCCACATGGAGACCATGAGGTAGCCGGAGAACACGAGGATCGAGGCGCCGGTGGCCAGCCCGTCCAGCCCGTCGGTGAGGTTCACGGCGTTGGTGGTGGCGGTGGCGATGAGGTTCGCCCAGATCACGAAGAGGATCACCCCGACAGCGGTCACCCCGAAGGACAGGTCCAGGGCGTGGATGTCCCGGGTGAAGGAGATCCGGGTGGAGGCGGGGGTCCAGCCACGCTCATCCGGCAGCAGCAGCGCCAGCACCGCGAAGACCACGCCGACCCCGCCCTGCAGCACGATCTTGCCTTTGGGCGTCAGACCCAGGGACTGCTTCTTGGCGATCTTCTTGTAGTCGTCGATGAACCCGACCCCGGCCATGCCCACCATGAGCAGGATCAGCAGCAGCGCCGAGGCCGAGGGCACCGCGCTCTGCCCGCCGAGCAGTCCGCCGGTGATCAGCAGGGAGATCAGGAAGGCCAGCACGGCCGCGCCGATGATCACGACGCCGCCCATGGTCGGGGTGCCGCGCTTGGTCTGGTGGCTGGTCGGGCCGTCCTCGCGGATGAACTGGCCGTAGTGGCGCCGCACGAGCAGCTTGGTGAACAGCGGGGTTCCGGCGAGGGAGAGGACCAGACCGAAGGCCGCCGCCAGGAGGATGGAGATCATGCGGTGATCAGCGCCTTTCTTGCGGTTCAGCGGTCTCGGAGCTCTGCCGGGGCGCGTTCGACGCGCCGTCCGGGAGGCCTCGTGCCACTCTATCGCCCAGGAACCGCAGTCCCGCCCCGTTGGAGGACTTGACCAGCACGATGTCCCCGGGGGCCAGCTGCTCGCCGAGCAGCTGCTCGGCCTGCTCCACGGTCTCCACCCAGCAGGCCTCCTCGCCCCAGGAGCCCTCCAGCAGGGCGTCGCTGTAGATGGGTTTGGCCTCCGGGCCCACGGCCACGAGCTTGGCGATGTTCAGCCGGACGGCGTCGCGCCCGATCTTGCCGTGCTCGGCCGCCGAGGCAGCCCCCAGCTCCAGCATCGGACCCAGCACGGCCCAGGTCCGCCGCGGTGGTCGGGCGTCTCGGCCCATCTGGGCCAGGGTGCGCAGGGCCGCGGCCATCGACTCCGGGTTGGCGTTGTAGGCGTCGTTGATGACGGTCACCCCGTCGGGTCGATCGGTGCGCTCCATGCGGTAGCGGCTGCGCGGGCCCAGGGTGTTCAGCCCGCGCACCACGGCTTCGACGGGGGCGCCCACGGCCAGGGCGAGGCTGGCCGCGGCCAGCAGGTTGTAGACGTGGTGCTCGCCGATCAGCCGCGCGGTGATCGCGTGCTGGGAGCCGTCGGGCAGCACCAGGGTGAACACGGGCCGGCCCTGCGCGTCGGCGCGCAGGTCCCGGGCCTCGAGCATCCCGGCGCCCTCGGCAGGCCGGTCCTGGTGGCGTCCGGCCACCCCGAACCAGGTCACCGGGGCGCCGGCCACCTCGGCCATGCGGGCGACCCGGGGATCGTCCAGGTTCAGGGCGACCGCGCCGTCGGCGGCGACCCCGAAGGCCAGCTCCGCCTTGGTGCGGGCGATGTTCTCCACCGAGCCGAACTCCCCGAGGTGGGCGGTGCCGACCTTCAGCACGGCCCCGGCGTCGGGCAGGACCATGTCGCACAGGTAGCGGATGTTGCCCACGGCGTTGGCGCCCATCTCGATGACCAGGTACCGGGTGTCGTGCTCGGCGCGGAACACCGTCAGGGGCACCCCGACCTCCCCGTTGTAGGAGCCCTGGGGGGCCACGGTGGGCCCGAGGGTCGAGAGGATCCCGGCCAGCAGGTCCTTGGTGGTGGTCTTCCCGGCGGAGCCGGTGATGCCGATGACTCTCAGCGGACCGGTCGCGCGCAGGCGCACGACGATCGCGTGGGCCAGGGCCCCCATGGCCAGGACGACGTCGGGCACCAGGATCGCCG
Organism: Rothia sp. BD8; assembly: GCF_044878465.1. Classification (NCBI taxonomy): domain Bacteria; kingdom Bacillati; phylum Actinomycetota; class Actinomycetes; order Micrococcales; family Micrococcaceae; genus Rothia; species Rothia sp. BD8. The sequence goes on from NZ_JANJES010000009.1 coordinate 54,103, forward strand.
GGTGGGTCCGGCCCTCCTCGTCGAGGGTCTCCCGCTCGGCCAGGGCGAGCACGGCGCCCGCGGCGAGGGCCTGGGGGATGAAGCGGTGCCCGTCGGTGCTCTCCCCGGGCTTGGCGATGAACAGCGCACCGGGGCCGACCTCCCGGGAGTCGGTGGTCGCGGCGGTGCACGTGATCGACCCCAGGTCTGCGGCCTCCAGCCCCACGGGCTGCCCGCCCACGGCCTCGGCGATCTCGGCGGCGGTCAGGGCGATCATGCGCGTTCTCCTGCGGGGTCCTCGGGGGTATCGGTCGGTGCGGGGCGGTGTGCGGCCAGGGCGGCGCGCAGCTCCTCGCGGTCGTCCAGCTCCAGGTCCGCCCCGTCCACGTCCTGGCTGGTCTCGTGTCCGCGCCCTGCTACGAGGATCGCATCTCCAGGCCCAGCCAGCTCCACGGCGCGGCGGATCGCGTCCGCACGCGGGGCGATGTCCTCCACGGCCTCGGCGCGGGCCCCGTCGGCCGCGGCGGCCCGGGCGCCCTCGGCCACGGCAGCGCGGATCGGCGCAGGCGGCTCGCGGTGGGGGTCATCGTCGGTGACGATCACGACGTCGGCGTGCTCCGCGGCGATGCGACCCATGATGGGGCGCTTGAGCTGGTCCCGCTCCCCGGTGGCGCCGAAGACCACGATGACCCGGCCGTCCGAACCGGGGCCCACGGCTTCCAGGGCCCGCTGCAGCGCGTCCGGGTTGTGGGCGAAATCCACGATCGCGAGGGGACGCTGCCCGATCACCTGCATGCGTCCGGGCACCAGCGGGGTCAGGGATTCCGGGTCGGCCAGCTGCTCGGCGACCCGCTGGGGCTCGGCCTGCCCGGTACGGACCATGACGGCGGCCAGCGCCGCGTTGGAGACGTTGAAGTCGGCGGGCAGCCCGGTGCCGGTCGGGATGCGGGTGCCGTCCCGGTGCTGCAGGACGAAGCCGTGGCCGATGCCCTCGGCGCGCACCTCCCGGACCGTCCAGTCCGCTTCGGCCTCCCCGTGGGCGCCGCGGCCGTAGCCGGTGGCGAGAGTGACCACCCGATCCGCGCCGAGCTCGCGGCGGGCGTGCTCGGCCATGCGCCGGCCCCACTCGTCATCCACGATGATCACGGCGCGCCGGGTGCGGGCCGGGGTGAACAGCTGCGCCTTGGCGTCGAAGTAGGCCTGCATGGACCCGTGCAGGTCCAGGTGGTCCTGGGTGAGGTTGGTGAACCCGGCGACGTCGTAGACGACCCCGTCCACCCGGCGGTAGTCCAGGGCGTGGGAGGAGACCTCCATCGCCGCGGCGGTGATCCCGCGCTCGCGCATCACGCTCAGCAGGGCGTGCACGTGCGTGGACTCCGGGGTCGTGAGGGTCGAGGGGATGACCTCCGCGCCGGCCCGGATCTCGATGGTCCCGATCAGCCCGGTGGTCTCCCCGAGCCGATCCAGCAGGCCGTCGATCATGTAGGTCGTGGTGGTCTTCCCGTTGGTCCCGGTCACGGCGTACAGGCGCTGGCGGCCCCGCTCGGGCTGGCTGCCGTAGATCCAGGCTGCCAGGGGCCCCACGGCCTCGCGCACGGAGGGAACGATCAGCAGGGGCAGTGGGCTGCCCTGCCGGTCCAGGATCTCGGCACCAGCGGCGTCGGTGAGCACCGCGGCCGCCCCGGCCCGTCGGGCGGCGCAGGAGAACTGGGCCCCGTGCGCGTTGGCCCCGGGCAGGGCCACATAGAGGTCCCCGGCCTGCACCTCGCGGGAGTCCATGCTGATGCCGGTCACCACCGCCTGCCCCTCGGCACCGGGACGGGTGCGGACCTCGACGCCGGCGGCTTCCAGGTGTGCTGCGATCTGCCCGAGCTCCCGGGCCGGGACGCGCCGCGGACGCAGGTCCTGCGCGCTGGCACCCTGGAGGTCGGGATGCCCCTGCTCCGGGTCCTTCGGTGTCATGGGGAAGCCACTTCCTGTCGTATTGGGGGCGTTGGTTCCGGGCCTCGGGTCGGCTCACCGGGTGGGCCGACCCGAACTCACATCCTAGTCCGAAGCTCGCAGCCGGACCGGGCCGGGGCGAGCTCAATCGTCGTTCTGGGGGTCCCCCGGGGCGAACTTGTCAAGCTTCTGCGGCGGAGTCGTGGAGTGCGGGACCCGGTAGTACTCCAGGACCTTCTGCATGATCTTCGAGAACGTCCCGGTGGTGCCGATCTCGGTGACGACGCCCTCGGGCCGCTGCAGCAGCACGCCGACCACATACTGCGGATCCTCGATGGGGGCCATGCCCACGAAGGAGGTCGTGAACCCGTCGAAGCCCTTGCCGTCCTCGGCCGGGGCCTCCGCGGTGCCGGTCTTGCCGCCCACGCGCCAGCCCTCCACGGCGGCATCGGGGGCGTGTCCGCCGGTGATCACGGTCTCCATGATCTGGCGCAGCTTCTTCGCGGTGTCCGCGGAGACGATGCGCCGCCCCTCGGGGGTCGGACGAGGCTGGGCGACCCCCTCGGCGTCGGTCACGGAGTCGGCCAGGCGCGGGGTCAGCTGGATCCCGTCGTTGGCCAGCGCCTGGTAGGCGGTGACCGTCTGCAGCAGGGATTGGGAGACGCCCTGGCCGAACAGCACCGTGTACTGCTGCCGGACATCCCAATCATCCGCGGCGGCCAGCAGGCCCTGGGCTTCGTTCGGGAACTCGATGCCGGTGCGTCGGCCGATCCCGAACTTCGCCAGCCAGTCATGGCGCTGGTCCTTGGTCAGCTGCTTCCCCGCCAGAACGGTTCCGGTGTTCATGGAGTCGGCGATGATCCCGGCCAGGGTCCGCTTCTGGGCGGGGTGCTCGAAGGAGTCGGTGATCAGCTGACCGTCGATGCGCAGCTCGGCGGGAACGTCGAAGACGGTCTCCGGCTGGGACAGCCCCTCATCGATGACGGCCGAGGCGGTGAGCACCTTCTCCGTGGAGCCGGGTTCGGTGATGCTGGTGACGGCCCGGGGACTGAAGTCGTCGGTGTCGGCTTTGGAGTAGTCGTTGGGGTCGATCATGGAGGAGTCGGCCAGGGCCAGCACCGCGGCGTCCTTCACGCGCATGACCACGCAGGTCCCCCATTCGGCCCCGAGCTGCCGGGCCCGGGCGGTGACCTGCTGCTGCGCGAAGTACTGGATGTCGCGGTTCAGACACAGCTTCACGGTGCTGCCGTTCTTCGCCGGGGTGTCCAGCTCCTCGCCCACGGGGATGCGCACCCCGTCCGCGGAGATCTCGTAGACTCGCTCGCCGTCCTGCCCGGACAGCTGCTGGTCGAACTGCAGCTCCATCCCGCCCTGGGCGCCCTGGGCGTTGAGGTAGCCGATGACAGAGCCGCCGACCGACCCGTCCGGGTAGGTGCGCTTGGACACCGACTCCCCGGACAGGAAGGTCGCTCCCAGGTCCGTGATCGCGTTGTAGACGTCGGGGGTGACCTCGTCGGCGACCACGGCGTAGCGCTTGTCCCCGTCCAGGGCCTTCTTGACCTCCTCGTCCGGCTTCTTCAGCAGGTCGGCCAGCTCGTAGACCAGCTGCTGGGGGGTGACCTGCTCGGTGCTGCTGCCGTCCTTCTTGAGCCGCTTGAACGCGGCGACGGCGGTCTGGTCCACCACGATCCGGTAGCGCTGGATGGAGCGGGCCATCACGGTCCCGGTGGCGTCCAGGATCTCCCCGCGCAGGGCCGGGACCACAACCTGCCGACGCCGCTCGGCCAGCGCCTTGTCCGCCCGACCGGAGGGGTCGATGGCCTGGACGTAGAACAGCCGCGCGCCCAGCAGGCCGAGCATCCCCAGGAATCCGGAGATCCCCAGGAAGCTGCGGCGCAGGATCCCCTGGGCCGGCTGTCCCGAGGACTCCGGGGCCACCGGTTCCGCGGCCCTGCCGGCCTCCCGGTCGGCGCGGGGCCGCTGCGGGTGCTCCGGGTCGGCGCTGGCGTCCTGGGTGGGGTCCACGGGCGCTGCCTTTCCGCCGGAGCTGCTCCGGCCGTCGTCGGGGTGGGGAACTGCGGTGAGTACGGGACGGCTCAGCGGCCGCGGTCGTCCCCGGCCTGCCCGGACTGGGACGCCGCAGGGCTGGCCGAGGCCCGTTCCTGGGCCTTCTTCTGCTCATCGGCCTTCTTCTGGGCCGCCTCGTCCTTCTTCTGCTGCTCCGCGGCGCGCTGCTGGGCCTGCTGGGCGGCCTCGGTGTCGCTGCCCTTCGGCGGATCGATCAGGTTGGTCCGGCCCTGCTCGGCCGCCTCCTTGGGATCCTCCCCCACCGCCTCGGCGGCCTGCGGGGTGCCGTTGAGCTTGCCGGTGCGCAGATCCAGCTGCGCCTGCTGGGCCTGGGAGACCATCCCCAGCTGGGAGGCGCGCGCGGCCAGATTCTGGGGGGCCTGCTGGAACTCGATCTCCTGGCTCAGGGCCTGGTTCCGCTCCGTGAGGTCCTGCTCCTGCGCGCGCAGCTGCACGAGGTCGTACTGGTTCTGGGAGATGGTGATGTTCATCAGCAGGGCGAAGCCCAGGGTCAGCAGGACCCCGAGGAAGGTCGCGATGATCAGCGGGATCCTGCGGCGTCGGGCCCGTGCCGGCGCCGAGGCCAGCGGGCGACGGCGGGCGCGGGCGGAGCCGGTCGACCGATCGGCATCCTGAGCGGTCTCCAGGACACCCTCGGAGGTCTCGACCTCCTGCGCCCCGCCGCCGACCAGTCGCAGCCGCCGCTGGCGCACCGCCTGCAGATGCAGCGCCGGGGAGACGGAGTCATCGTGCGCGCTGTCGGGCTGCTGGAGTTCTGCGCTCATGGGGTGGTCCTCGGGTCGCGGATGCGTTCGGCGGCACGCAGACGAGCTGAGGCCGCGCGGGGGTTGGCGTCGATCTCCTCGGGGCTCGGGGGCTCGGCCCCCCGGGTGAGGATCCGGAGCTCGGGACGATGCTCCTCCAGCTCCACCGGGAACCCCTTGGGGGCCCGGGAGACGGCCAGGCTCGCCATCGCCTTCTTGACGATTCTGTCCTCCAGGGAGTGGTAGCTCAGCGCCGCGACACGGCCGCCCACCCGGATCGCCCGCAGAGCGGCGGGCACGGCGCGTTGCAGAACCTCAAGCTCAGCATTGACTTCAATGCGCAGGGCTTGGAAGGTCCGCTTGGCCGGATGCCCCCCGGAGCGCTGCGCCGCCGCGGGAACGGCCCGGGTGACCACCTCCACCAGCTCACCGGTCCTGGAAAACGGGGTCTCCTGACGAACCTCTACCAGAGCTTGAGCGATGCGTCCGGCGTAGCGTTCCTCACCCCAGTCCCGCAGGATCCGTCGAAGGTGAGATTCGTCATAGGTGTTCACGATGTGAGCCGCGGTGAGCTCGTCCTCCGCGTTCATGCGCATATCCAGCGGGGCGTCGTAGGAGTAGGCGAAGCCGCGCTCGCGCTCATCCAGCTGCAGGGAGGAGACCCCCAGGTCGAACAGCACGCCGTCCACCCGGTCGATGCCGCGCTCGGCGAGCACCTCGGGAATCTCGTCGTAGACCGCCCGGACCGGGCGGAACCGGTCGCCGAACGGGGCCAGCCGTTCACCGGCCAGTGCGTGGGCCTGCGGGTCGCGGTCGATCCCCAGGACGGTGAGCCGGGGGAAGCGGGTCAGCAGGGCCTCGGTGTGCCCGCCCATTCCGAGGGTCGCGTCCACGACCACGGGACTCGGCCCCTCGAGAGCCGGGGCCAGCAGATCCAGGCACCGGTCCAGCAGCACCGGGACGTGCCGTCGCCGCGCATCGGATCGCTCCGGGCACTCGCGCTCCTGCGTCATCGGGGTCCTCCTCCCTGCGTCTGCCCCACCGGATGGGAGCCGCCGCCTCTGCCCAGCCCCCGCCATCCGATCCTCCTCCCGCACGCCGCCCCCGTGCGGGCCTGCCTCAGGGGAAGGTGAGTCAGGACCGACCACGAGGTCGATGCGTCGGGCGGAAGATCGCAGGGCGGGGATCACAGCAGGCCGGGCAGCACCTCGTCATCCGTCTCCGAGAACTCCGTCTCCTTCTGCGTCAGGTACGCGTTCCACGCCTCGGCATCCCAGATCTCCGCGCGGGTGCCCGCCCCGATCACGGCCAGCTCCCGCCCCAGCCCCGCATACTCGCGCAGCGGTGTCGGGATGGTCACCCGGCCCTGCCGGTCCGGCACCTCATCCGAGGCCCCCGAGAGGAACACGCGGATGTAGTCCCGGGCCTGGCGCGAGGACAGCGGCGCCTGGCGCAGCTGCTCGTGGACCCGCTCGAATTCGGCCTGGCTGAACACGTAGAGGCAGCGCTCCTGCCCCCGGGTGAGCACGAGCCCCTCGGCCAGCTCCTCCCGGTACTTGGCGGGCAGGATCAGCCGACCCTTCTCATCCAGCCGGGGAGAGTAGGTGCCCAGAAACACCGGCCCACCGCCTCCCGCGTCCGAGGTTGATCTGATCTGCCGCGATGCGCACCGGGATCCACTGGAACCCCGGGAGCACCCGACGCGCCCCACTTTACTCCACTTCCCTCCCCACAACCGCCCCGAAGGGCCATTCCCAGCCGATTCCCATGCGCGACGCGGAGGGAGCACGGTCTCGCCAGGCACGGAAAAAGGGGCCGGATCCCGCCGATCTGCGGGATCCGGCCCCTGTCGAGGGCTGATCATGGAGGAAAGTGGAGCGGCTCAGCGCTCCCGGTGGCGATCCTCCCACTGCTGCTCGAGGCGCTGCATGAAGGAGACGCCGCGCTCGCCGGCGCGGGGGCGGTTAGTGCGCCCGGAGGCCTCCGAGCGGCCGCCGCCCTCGCGACGGCGCAGCGTGGCCAGATAGACCCCGCCGGCCATGACCAGGAAGCCCAGGACCCCGACGAGGATCAGCTGCGTGGACACACCCAGCAGCACCAGGCCAAGGCCGAGCACGGCCACGACGATCCCCAGCACCAGATTGCGCCCGGACAGGCCAGCACCCGGGCGGGGGCGCGGGCGCTCTTCCTGCATCGTGTCCGCGAAGGTGGGGTCCTCGACGTTCAGCTGCTGTTCGAGCTGCTCCAGCAGCTGGCGTTCGCGCTCAGAAAGGGCCATGGTGCGTCCTTCTCCCGGAAAGATGGTGGATCCCCCGCCTCGCCTGGGCCGAGGGTCTCCGTCCAGCTCAGACTAGCCTTTTTCCCGCGGGTTTTCACCGGGTCCGCGCGGATCCGGACGGGCCCCGGCGCCCTCCTGCGCACCGGTGCCGGCCTCGGGGCGGTAGCGGCGGGCGAATCCGCCGCTGACCAGCCGGGCCGGGCGCAGACCGGCCGGACCGAAGCGATCGCGGATCCGATCCATGGCGCTCTCCGCCCCGCCCCATTCGGCCTCGGCGCGCAGCCGATCGCCGTCGGCCTCCTCCCACAGGCTCAGCTGGCGCCCGGCGGCGCCCTCCTCCAGCCGCTCGGCCCGCACCCCCACCAGTCGCACCCGGCCGGCCAGCGGGCCGAGGTCCTCGAACAGCCGCACCGCGGCGGCGTTGATCTCCCGTCCGGTCCCCGCGGCCCGCTCCAGGGTCCGGGTGCGGGTCAGCGTGCGGAAGTCCTGGTCCCGCAGCTTCAGGGAGACCGCCGCGGCCGTGCGACCGGAGGCGCGCAGCCGCCGTGCGACGTCGTGGCTCAGCTGCAGCAGCGCGGCCTTGATCTCGACGACGTCGTCCGTGTCAGCGGCGAAGGTGTGCTCGGCGCCCATGGACTTCTCGACCCGGTGGGACTGCACCGGCCGCTCGTCGATGCCGCGGGCCAGCTCCCACAGGTGCGCCCCCGAGGCGCGCCCGAGACGCCGCTGGAGGTATTCCAGAGACATTTGGCGCAGCTGGCCCACCGTGTGCAGGCCCGCCTCCTGCAGATGCGCCGCGGTCTTCTCCCCCACACCCCACAGTCGCCCCACCGGCAGCGGATCCAGGAACTGCCCGATCCGCGCCTCGGGCACCACCCACAGCCCATCCGGCTTGGACCCCGTGGAGGCCATCTTGGCGATGAACTTGTTGGAGGCGACCCCGATCGAGGCCACCAGCCCGGTGCGCTGGAGGATCCGGGTCCGGATGCCGCGGGCGATGCGCACGGGCGAGCCCAGGCGCCGCTGCGCCCCGGTGACGTCCAGGAAGGCCTCATCCACGCTGACCTGCTCCACCAGGTCGGTGACCTCGTGCAGCACGGCCATGATCTGCCGGGAGTAGGCGGAGTAGCTGGAGTGGGAGGGCTCGATGTACACGGCGCGCGGCGCCAGTCGTCGGGCGCGCGCCACCGGCATCGCCGAATGGACGCCGAGGGCACGGGCCTCGTAGGAGGCGGACAGCACCACGGAGCGGCTGCCGGAACCGGCCACGACCACCTGCCGCCCGACCAGTTCGGGCCGGGTCAGCAGCTCGACCCCGACGAAGAACGCGTCCATGTCCACGTGCAGGATCACCCGATGCGGGAAGTCGGGAGAGGGGACGGCGGGCACGGCGGGGAACTCCTCACGGACGGGATGCGGTGGGATGGAGCCCGACGGGGACGCCGGCGCCGACGGGATGCCGGGGAGCGCCGCCGACGCCGGGACCGCGGCGGAAGCAGGGCAGGCTGTACACTGGGCGGGGTGGCGGCCGCCGTCCCATCCGGGCTCCCGCGAGGCGCCGCCACGGCCATTATCCGCCACCGCACCCGCCGCGATCGAGCCGACCGCGGTCGCGTTCGCGCAGGGCGGTCCACCCCACCACCCGAGGAGCCTTCCATGACCCATGACCGCGCCGCCGAGCCGGGGGCCGCCGGATCCCCCGACGCCGTGGAGGCCGCCTTCCTCGACGCCGTGCAGCATCGCCTCCTGGGGTTCCTCGCCGAGCAGGAGCGCGTGCTCGCGGCCGTCTCCCCCGAGACCGAGCCTCTGATCGCGGCGATCCGTGACCTGTCCGCGGGCGGCAAGCGGCTGCGGGCCCTGCTGCTGCTGTGGGGCTGGCGCGCCGCCGGCGGCGGCGCCCAGGACCCGCGGCCGGTGCAGGCGGGGGCGGCGATCGAGCTGTTCCAATCCGCGGCGCTGATCCACGACGACATCATCGATCATTCCGACACCCGCCGCGGACGCCCCTCCGTGCACCACCGCTTCGCCGCGACCCACCGCGAGCGCGGGTGGTCCCTGGAGGCCCGGGACTACGGGCTGATGGGCGGGATCCTCGCCGGTGACCTGTGCCTGTCCTTCTCCGAGGCCCTGTTCGCCCCCCTGTGCGCGGGTGCCGATCCGGCCGCGACGACGGGCCCGGCCCGGGCCCGGGCGATCTTCGATCTGATGCGCACCGAGGTCATGGGCGGGCAGTACCTGGACGGGCTGAGCGAGCACCTCGGCCGGGAGGAGCCCGAAGCCGCCCTGGAGCGGGCTCTGCGGGTCATCCGCTACAAGGCGGCGAAGTACACCTGCGAGCATCCGCTGCTGATCGGGGCGAGCCTGGCCGGGGCCGATGAGGCCCTGCTGACGGGCTTATCCGAGGTCGGGCTGCCGCTGGGCGAGGCGTTCCAGCTGCGCGACGACGTGCTCGGAGTGTTCGGGGAGCCGGCTGTGACGGGCAAGCCCGCCGGGGACGATCTGCGCGAGGGGAAGCGGACCGTGCTGGTGGCCCTGGCCCACGAGCGGGCCGACGCCCAGCGGTCCCGGGAGCTGGAGGCCGGGCTGGGAGACCCGCGGCTCACCGAGGACGGGGTGCGCCGGCTGCGGGAGATCCTGCGCGACACCGGGGCGCTGGCCCGCACCGAGGAGCTGATCCGCGAGCGCGAGCAGCTGGCCCGGCGGGCGCTGGATCGGCTCGAGGTCGACTCCGAGGTTCGGGCCGGGCTGGAGCGGCTGAGCGAGCGGGCTCTGCACCGCAGCTCCTGACTCCTGGCCAGGGACCGGGACCGGGACGGGCGGCTACCAGGCGAGGGCCTGGGCCCGGCGCCGGATCTCGGTCTTGCGCCCTTCGCGCAGGGCGTCGATCGGACGCCCGGGCAGGGAGTCGTCCTCGGTCCACAGCCAGCGGATGGCCTCGGCGTCGTCGAAGCCGGCGTCGCGCAGGACCGTGAGGGTGCCCTTGAGCGGCTCCAGGACGCGGTCCTCGCGCAGGAACAGGGCCGGGATCCGGCGCACACCCTCGGCATCGCGCACGGCGATCAGCGCGCCCTCGCCGATCAGGGCGTGCACCCGGGTGACCTTCAGGTCCAGGGTCTCGGCGACGTCGGGCAGACTCAGCCACTGCCCGACGAGGTCGAAGAGGTTCTCGGTGTTCTCGGTGGAAGTCACGATCTCCAGGGTAGTCCAGCCCGGGCGCGGGGCTCCCGGCCGCTGTCCGGGACCATCCCCTACACTCGGGGGCATGAGACCCACCGGACCCGGACCCCTGAGCGGACGCACCGTGGAGGGACGCTATCTGCTGGGGGATCTGATCGCCCGCGGAGGGATGGGCACGGTCTACCGCGGGCGGGACCTGCGCCTGGGCCGCCCGGTGGCGGTCAAGGTGCTCAAGGAGTCGGTGGCCGCGGACCCCCGGCGCACGGACCGCTTCGCCGCGGAGGCCCGGGCGGCGGCGGCCGTCGCGGACCCGCACGTGGTGGCCGTGTGGGATCAGGGGGTGGATGAGACGGGTCCGGAGCCGCTGGCCTTCCTGGTGATGGAGCTGGTGGACGGGGCCACGCTGCGGGATCTGATCAAGCGCCGCTCGCCCATGACCGTGCGGGAGATGCTGCGGGTCGCGGTGCCGATGACGGCCGGGGTGGCCGCCGCGCACCGGTGCGGGCTGGTGCACCGGGACATCAAGCCGGAGAACGTGCTGACCTCCCCCACCGGGTCGGTGAAGGTCGCCGACTTCGGGCTGACCCGCCCGGTGCAGGAGGATTCCGCGACGCTGACCCTGATCGGCTCCGCCAACTACATCGCCCCGGAGGTGGTGCGCCGGGAGAGCTCAGGACCGCCCGCGGATCTGTATTCGCTGGGGGTGATCCTCTACGAGATGCTCACCGGGGTCCCGCCCTTCCGCGGTCCCTCCCCCTACGCGGTGTCCATGGCCCACGTGGACGAGCCCTTCCCGGTGCTGCAGCGGCGCTTCCCCGGGGTGGATCCGGAGGTCGCCGACATCGTGGTCTGGTGCTGCGAGAAGGACCCGGAGCACCGACCGCAGCGGGCGGCGGATCTGCTCGGGGAGCTGGAGCACCTGCGCGAGAGCCTGACACCGGCCGCGCTGGATCTGGCGCCCCCGGGGCACCGGCCGGAGACCGAGGACCTGTTCTCGGTGTTGCGCACGGACAGCCACACCGATCCGACCGGTCTGCGCGCGGTCCCCGCCGAGCAGGACGACCCCGATGCCGCACCGCCTCCGCGCACCCAGCCGACCCGGCTGCTGCCCCCGGACACCGACCTCGACGAGCTCCACCGCACCGATCGGTCCCCGACCGCCCTGACGCGGCACCTCCAGGCCGCGCCCGCGCAGGCGGCGGTCCCCGCGGAAGGCCCACCCGCCGCAGGACAGGACCGGGTCATCCGAGACGCGGAGGCGCCCCGGGACCCCCGGAGCCCGCGGGTCGTGCTCGGGCGCGGCGGTCCCTACCGCGGCTGGATCCTGCTGCTCATCTTCCTGCTGGTCGCCTGCGCGGTGGGCTACCTCGGCTGGCTGCTGGGCCTGCAGCTGATCGGCTCGGGATACGGCACAGGGGCCGCCGCCGCCCTCCTCGGGGGCCGGGCGGGGCCACCCGCCGGGTAGCCCGCCCGACCCATCTGCGGCCCGGCTCGCCCCAGCGGACTCACCCCAGCGGACTCACCTGCGGCCTGAGAGGGCCTCGGCCACCAGGAAGGCGATCTCCAGGGACTGCCGGTGGTTCAGGCGGGGATCGCAGAGGGTCTCGTAGTGCTCGGCGAAGGCGGTCTCATCCACCGGGTCCGAGCCGCCCAGGCACTCGGCGACGTCGTCGCCGGTCATCTCCACGTGGATCCCGCCGGGGAAGGTGCCCAGCTCGCGGTGCACCTCGAAGAACCCGCGGACCTCGTCCATGACGTCCTCGAAGCGGCGGGTCTTGAACCCGGAGGGCACGGAGATGGTGTTGCCGTGCATGGGGTCGGTGACCCACACGGGGCTCGCCCCGGCATCGCGCACCCCCTCCACCAGACGCGGGAGGTTCTCCCGGATCTTCCCGGCACCCATCCGGGTGATGAAGGTCAGGCGTCCCGGCTCCCGCTGCGGGTCCAGCACGTCGATCAGCCGCAGCACCTCCTCGACCGTGGTGGTGGGCCCGAGCTTGACGCCGATGGGGTTGCGCACCTGGGAGAGGAAGTCCACGTGGGCGTCCGTGAGCCCGCGGGTGCGCTCCCCGATCCACAGGAAGTGCGCGGAGGTGTCGTAGGGCCGGTGGGTCCGGGAGTCGATGCGGGTCAGGGCCCGCTCGTAGTCCAGCAGCAGGGCTTCGTGCCCAGCGTAGAACTCGGTGGAGCGCAGGGCCTCGAAGTCCGCCCCGCAGGCGGCCATGAACTTCATGGCCCGGTCGATCTCCGAGGCCATGGACTCGTAGCGGGCGTGGGCCGGGTTGGCCACGAACCCCTGGTTCCAGGCGTGCACCAGGCGCAGGTCCGCGAAGCCGCCGGTGGTGAAGGCGCGGATGAGATTCAGCGTCGAGGCGGAGGTGTGGTATCCGGCGAGCATGCGGTTCGGGTCGTGCGCGCGGGACTCCGGGGTGAAGTCGAAGCCGTTGACCATCTCCCCGCGGAAGCTGGGCAGGGTGGTCTCCCCGCGGGTCTCGGTGTCCGAGGAGCGCGGCTTGGAGAACTGCCCGGCCATCCGCCCCATCTTGACCACCGGCATCGAGGCCCCGTAGGTCAGGACCACCGCCATCTGCAGCAGGGTGCGCACCCGGGCGCTGATCCTATCCGCGGTGGCCGCGGCGAAGGTCTCCGCGCAGTCCCCGCCGGTCAGGAAGAACGCCCGTCCCGCGGCCACCTCGGCCAGGCGGGCGCGCATCTGGTCCACCTCCCCGGCGAACACCAGCGGGGGCACGGCCTCCAGGTCGGCGACGACGCGGTCGAAATCGGGGTGACCCCGCCAGTCCGGCTGCTGTCCGGCGGCCCGTGTCCGCCACTCGTCCAGACCTGGGTAGTCCTGGGCTGAGGGTGCGGGGGCGGCGGGGGTGCTCGACAGTTCGGTCCGGATCTCGTTCGACATGCGAACAGTCTACGAGACGGGTGGCCGCCGAGTCCTGCCGTGGCCGCCACGGCGCGGGGCGTACTCGTCGACGTAGTCCTGCCCCGACAGCTCGCGGATGGCCGCGATGATCTGCTGGGCCGCGCCCCGCGCGGCGTGCGCGCCGGCGTCGGGCCCGGTCCAGGCGGACAGGTCCAGCGGCGCCCCGATCACGGTGCGGGGACGCTGCTCGGGCGCAGGGCGCAGCAGGGGCCGCGGCAGCCGGGGCAGCCGGGCCCCGGGAGGCTGCAGCCGCTGCGTGCCGATCATCGCCACCGGCAGGACGGGCACCCCCGTCTCCAATGCGAGCCTGGCCACCCCGAGCTTGGGCCGGTGCAGCCGCCCGTCCGGGGATCGCGTGCCCTCCGGGTAGATGCCCAGCAGCTGCCCCTCGGCTAAGACCGCCCGGGCCGCCTCCAGGGCCCCGGCCGAGCGCTGGCCCCCGGAACGGTCCAGGGGGATCTGGTGGATGGCGCGGAAGAACGCGGCCATGGCCCTGCCGAGGGGCCCCGGGGCGGTGAAGTACTCGGCCTTCGCGAGGAAGCTGACCGGGCGGGGCACCGCGACGGGCAGCAGCACCGGGTCCAGGAAGGACAGGTGGTTGGAGGCCAGGATCGCGGGACCGGTGGAGGGCACGTGCTCCAGGCCGTGCACCTGGGGGCGCAGCAGGAGGTTCACCAGCGGCCCGACGACGCCGCGTCGGAGGGCCATGTAGAGCGTCGGCACAGGGGTCCTTCGGTCCGGGAACGGGCGGTGGGGCCACTGTACCGCGCGGGGTTTCCCCGGGCCGGTGGGACCGTGGTTGAATCGTGGGTATGGGCTTGATCACGTACCTGCGCCACCGCAGCGCCGCCCCCGGACCCGGGGTCGGCGAGCTGCCGGAGGGCGTCGACGTGCGGGCGCAGTCCTGGGACGGGGGACCTGACGGCGTGCTGGTCCTGCACGGGTTCACCGGGTCGCCGCACAGCATGCGCCCCTGGGCCCGGGAGTGGGCCCGACGCGGCTACGCCGTCGAGCTGCCGCTGCTGCCCGGGCACGGCACCTCCGTGGCGGACATGGCCACCCGGAACTGGCGGGAGTGGGCCGCGGCGGTGGATGACGCCTACTGGCGCCTGGCCGCCCGCTGCGAGCGCGTGGGGGTCGCGGGGCTGTCCATGGGAGGGGCGCTGGCGCTGCATCTGGCGGCCCGCCGGCCGGTCGCCGCGCTGAGCCTGGTCAACCCCGGCCTGGTCTCCCCGCAGCCGCTGAGCGCCCTGGGCGGGCCGCTGTCCCGTGTGGTGCCGACGGTGCCCGGGGTGCGCGATGACATCCGCCGGGAGGGCGTGAGCGAAGGGGCCTATCCGCGGGTGCCCGTGGCCGCCGCGGGGCAGATGCACCGGCTGTTCGCCGCGGCCCGCCGGAGCCTGGGCGCGGTGCGCGCCCCGGTGCAGGTGCTGCGCTCGGAGGTGGACCACGTGGTCACCGAGGCCAGTCTCCGCGCGCTGCGCGCCGGGCTGCCCCAGGCCCCGGAGGTGGTGTCGCTGCCGCGCAGCTGGCACGTGGCCACCCTGGATCACGACGCGCCGCTGATCTTCGCCGCCTCCACACGGTTCTTCGCCGACCACCGGCTGCGCGCCACCCCAGACCACACCGCGCGGGAGTCCCGGCCGGGGCAGCCCGCCGACGTCCGCAGGGACGCCCGCTGACCCCTCCCCCGTTCGCGGAAGGAGCGGTCCACGACCGAAAGGATCTCATGGACGAGACCTCGACCGAGCTGACCATCGAGACGGACCCGCAGTCCAATCTCACGGACCTGCTGGAGGCCAAGCTGCCCCAACACGCCGAGCAGGTGCTCTTCCGCGTGCAGGATGAGCCCGGCAGCGGCACCTGGCGGGAGGTGAGCGCGCGCGAGTTCCGCGAGGAGGTGATCGTCCTGGCCCGGGGGCTGATCGCCGAGGGCATCGAACCCGGCGACCGCGTCGGACTGATGTCGCGCACCCGCTACGAATGGGCCGTCGCGGACTTCGCGATCTTCTACGCCGGGGCGGTGACGGTGCCGATCTTCGAGACCTCCTCCCCCTCCCAGATCGCCTGGAACATGAGCGACTCGGGTGCCAAGGCCATCATCGTGGAGACGAGCCAGCACCTGGCCGCCGTCAAGAGGGCCGCCCGCCACGAGGAGCTGGCCCTGCGCACCGTCTGGCAGATCGACGCCGACGACCAGCGCCCGGAGTCCCTGGCCAGCCTGCGGGCCGCCGGGGAAGGAGTTTCCGAGGAGCAGGTGCAGGCCGCCCGCGGTGCTGCGGGACTGGAGGACACCGCCACGATCATCTACACCTCCGGCACGACGGGGCGCCCGAAGGGCTGCGCGCTGACCCACGGGAACTTCGTGCGCCTGTCCGCGGCGGTGCGCCAGAATGTGCCCGAGGTCGCGAATGAGCGCAACACCACGCTGCTGTTCCTCCCGCTGGCCCACGTCTTCGCCCGCTTCATCCACGTGGTGGCCCTGGACGCCGGCATCACGATGGGCCACTCCCCCGATCTGAAGTACCTGACCCAGGACATCGCGAGCCTCTCCCCGGACTTCCTGCTGGTGGTCCCGCGGGTCTTCGAGAAGATCTACAACGGGGCGCGCTCCCGCGCCCACGATGCCTCCGCGGTCAAGGGGCGGATCTTCGACTGGGCCGAGCGGGTGGGGGTGGCCTGGTCCGAGACGGTCATGGACGGGCGGCGGCCCTCCCTGGCCCTGCGCGCCCAGTACGCGACAGCGGACCGACTGGTCTTCGCCCAGCTGCGCCGGGCCCTGGGTGGGAAGGTCAAATGGGCCGTCTCCGGCGGGGGGCCGCTGGCGGTGCGTCTGGCCCACTTCTTCCACGCCGCGCACCTGAAGATCCTGGAGGGCTACGGGCTGACCGAGACCACCGCCCCGGCCACGGTCGGCACCGTGCAGGACTTCCAGATCGGCACCGTCGGCCCGCCCCTGCCGGGGACCTCGGTGCGCATCGCCGCCGACGGCGAGGTGGAGCTGCGCGGCGTCGGGATCATGGCCCACTACTGGCGCAATGAGAAGGCCGACGCGGAGTCCTTCACCGAGGACGGCTGGTTCCGCACCGGGGATCTGGGGGAGCTGACCGAGCGCGGGATGCTGAAGATCACCGGGCGCAAGAAGGAAGTCATCGTCACCGCGGGCGGGAAGAACGTCATCCCCGCCACCTACGAGGATCTGATCCGGGCCTCCCCGCTGGTCTCCCAGTGCGTGGTCTTGGGCGATGGGAAGCCGTTCATCGCGGCCCTGATCACCCTGGACGAGGAGACCCTGCCGAAGGAGCTGGGCAGGCTGGGACTGGACCCGGATCTCACCGCCGAGCAGGCCGCCCAGACCGAGGAGGTCGGCGAGGCCGTGCAGCGGCTGGTGGACCGGGCCAACGAATCCGTCTCCCGGGCCGAATCCGTGCGGGCCTTCCGGATCATCCCGCGGGACTTCACCGAGGAGTCCGGACACCTGACCCCCTCGATGAAGATCCGCCGCCCCCAGGTGATGCGGGACTACCAGGACGTCATCGAGGAGATCTACAGTAGCCCCAAGCCCACCGGGAACGACGCCTGAGCCACCCGCCGCGGGACCGGATGCTCCCCGGTCCCGCGGCGCACGTCGGCCGCCGCGCGGTCGGCGGGGCCGCGGTCGGGGGGGGGGGGCGCGGGGGGGGGGGGCGGGGGGGGGGGGGGGGGGGGGCGCCCCGGGGGGGGGGGGGGGGGGGGCGGGGGGGGGGGGGGCCCGGCGGGGGGGGGGGGGGCGCGGGGGGGGGGGGGGGGGGGGGGGGCTTTGGTGGTGTACCCCGGCGGGGCTCTTCACCCCCCCTAAATATCCTATCTCCCCCCCCCCGGGGGGGGCGGCCCCCCCGCCCCCCCCCGGGGCGCGCCCCCCCCGGGGGGGGGGGGGGGCCCCCT
>NZ_JANJES010000010.1:0-69520 GCF_044878465.1 Rothia sp. BD8
GGCCCGGCGGGCCCGCAGCTCAGCGATCCGCGCCGCCGTCGTCAGCAGCTCCGGAGTGCCCGCGGCCCCCTCGTCCCGGGGGGGGGCCCCCCCCCCGGGGGCCCCAAACCCCCCCCCCCCCCCCCCCCGGGCCCCGGCCGGGCGCGCGGGCCCCCCCCCCCCCCCCCCCCCCCCCCCCCCCCCCCCCCCCCCCCCCCCGGGGGCCGGCGGGCGGGGGCGGCCCCCGCCCCCCCCCCCCCCCCCCCCCCCCCCCCCCCCCCGCCCCTAGACTTGACGGGTACGCCCAGGCGTACGCCCTATCAGTAACCAAGCACATGTCCGTGCCGTGCGTCCTCGTCCTGCCCGCCAGGAGGGGGATCACCCGCCGGGAGGCGGGCCGAGGCGTCGGACCCGTTCGACCAACGATCCACATCGGAGCCCCTACTACATGACCACCAACACCCCCCAGGTTGCCATCAACGACATCGGAACCGAAGAGGACTTCCTCAAGGCCGTTGATGAGACCATCAAGTACTTCAACGACGGTGACCTCGTCTCCGGCGAAGTCGTCAAGGTCGACCGCGACGAAGTTCTGCTGGACATCGGGTACAAGACCGAGGGCGTGATCCCCTCCCGCGAGCTGTCCATCAAGCACGACATCGACCCGGACGAGGTCGTCGCCGTGGGTGATGAGGTCGAGGCTCTGGTCCTCACCAAGGAGGACAAGGAAGGCCGCCTGATCCTGTCCAAGAAGCGCGCGCAGTACGAGCGCGCCTGGGGCGACATCGAGAAGATCAAGGAAGACGACGGCGTCGTCGAGGGCACCGTCATCGAGGTCGTCAAGGGCGGGCTCATCCTGGACATCGGGCTGCGCGGCTTCCTGCCGGCCTCCCTGGTGGAGATGCGCCGCGTGCGCGACCTCGCCCCGTACATCGGGCAGAAGATCGAGGCCAAGATCATCGAGCTGGACAAAAACCGCAACAACGTGGTCCTGTCCCGTCGCGCCTGGCTCGAGCAGACCCAGTCCGAGGTCCGCTCCAACTTCCTGCACCAGCTGCAGAAGGGCCAGGTCCGCACCGGTGTGGTCTCCTCCATCGTCAACTTCGGCGCCTTCGTGGACCTGGGCGGGGTCGACGGCCTGGTGCACGTCTCCGAGCTGTCCTGGAAGCACATCGACCACCCCTCCGAGGTCGTCGAGGTCGGCCAGGAGGTCACCGTCGAGGTGCTCGAGGTGGACATGGACCGCGAGCGCGTGTCCCTGTCCCTGAAGGCCACCCAGGAAGACCCGTGGCAGACCTTCGCCCGCACCCACGCCCTGGGCCAGGTCGTGCCCGGCAAGGTCACCAAGCTGGTGCCCTTCGGCGCGTTCGTGCGCGTGGAGGACGGCATCGAGGGTCTGGTGCACATCTCCGAGCTGGCCGTGCGCCACGTGGACATGGCCGAGCAGGTCGTGTCCGTGGGCGAGGAGCTGTTCGTCAAGGTCATCGACATCGACCTGGATCGCCGCCGCATCTCCCTGTCCCTGAAGCAGGCCAACGAGGGTGTGGACCCGGACGGCACCGAGTTCGACCCGGCCCTGTACGGCATGGCCGCGGAATACGACGAGCAGGGCAACTACAAGTACCCCGAGGGCTTCGACCCGGAGACCAACGAGTGGCTCGAGGGCTACGAGGCCCAGCGTGCCGCCTGGGAGCAGGAGTACGCCAACGCCCAGGCTCGCTGGGAGGCCCACAAGGAGCAGGTCCGCAAGGCCCTCAACGAGGACGCCGATGCCGCCGCTTCCGCGGCCACCGGCGGCCGCGGCGGGTCCTCCGCGCAGACCTCCTACTCCTCCGAGGCCCCGGCGTCCGACGCCGGCACCCTGGCCTCCGACGAGGCCCTGGCTGCTCTGCGCGAGAAGCTCACCGGCGGCAACAACTGATCTCCTCGGCACTCGCCGCGCCGCCCGTCAGGGGCCCGCGGTGAGGCCGTGAGATGAGGCGAAGGCCCCGTCCCCGTGATGATTCACGGGGGCGGGGCCTTCTCTCATGTTCGTGGGAGTGGGGGAGTGCGCCGAGCCGTCGCTGTCGTGGGTTTTGGGGCGCGGATACGCCACGTGGGTGACGGTTCGCGGAGGGGGAGCGGCGGGGTCAGCCGTCGATCCAGGTGACCGCGCCCCAGGTGATGCGGGCCTGCCCAGAGCTCAGCGCGGCCAGGCGGGCGGCGGCCTCTTCCTGGGCGGCTGGGTCATCCGGAACGGACAGGTGCAGGACGGCGTGATCCGGGGCGTATTCGGTGTCCTGCAGGGCGAAGCCGTGGGCGCGCAGCTCGTTCTCCAGCTGACCGGCGCGCGCGTGCTCCACCGGGACGCTGCCCAGGCGGCGTCGGGAGCGGGTCACCAGGCGGGCTTCATCCAGGGTCTGGGTGACGGCCTCGGTGTAGGCGCGCACGAGACCGCCGGCACCGAGCTTGATCCCACCGAACCAGCGCACGACGATCGCGCACACGTCCGTCAGATCCGCCCGCTCGGGGTCCAAGGGGTCGGGACGGTGGGACAGCAGGGCCTGCAGCATGGGGATGCCCGCGGTGCCGGCCGGCTCGCCGTCGTCGGAGGAGCGCTGCACGTCCCGGTCCGGCCCGAGGACGAAGGCGGAGCAGACGTGGCGGGCGTCGTGGTGACGGCGGCGGATCCGCTCGATGTGCTCCCGGGCTGCCTCCTCGGTCTCCACCCGGACCAGGTGCCCCAGGAACTCGCTGCGCTTGATCTCCAGCAGACTCTCCACCGGCTCGGTGTCGGCCAGGACGGTGCAGCGGCGCGCGCGAGTCTCGGCCTGCGGGGCGGCGTCAGTCGGTGCCGAGGCGCTGGCCTGATCGGCTGGTTCGGCGGGAGCGTCGGGGGAGGAGTCGGTCACCAGCCCAGTCTACGAACCCCGCGCCGCGGATCCGGTGCGCTGGCTTCGGCACCGGGCCTTCGACGTTGCCGTATGCGACGGTGTGCGGCGCAGTCCGGATTCGGTGCGGTGAACCCGTATCGGGGATCTCGAGGGTCGGCGGGCGGGCTCGACGCCGGGGTTATCCACAGCCCGACCCCGAGAGGATGAGGTGTCTCACTAGACTGCGGAGCACCCGGCGCCCCAGGACCGGCGCTACTCCAAGGAGGCATCCCATGACCCAGCATCCCATGACCCAGCAGCCCCCGTTCGATCCGCACCACCCACCGGGCCAGATCCCGCCCGAGCAGCAAGCCCCCTACGGCCAGCAGCCTCCGCCGGAGGACCACGGCAGACCCGGAGCCTGGCGGGGGCCGACCCTGCGAGAGCAGTGGCACCGACTCACCCACCCGGCCGTGCTCGGTCAACGGGACCCGCTCCCACCCGGTGCGCCGCAGGGAGGGCCGGGCCTCGGCGCACCGCCGCCAACGGATTCCGCCGGAGCGGAGCGTCAGGTCTCCGTCGATCAGCTCGTGTGGCAGATGGAGGAGCGTCGTCTCAACGCCCGGAAGGAGCTGGGACGCCGCACCAAGGGGGCGCTGGTGTGGTACCCGCTGCCGGAGGGCCCCGGGCACATCGTGCTCGCGGTCCTGCTCTTATTGGTGGGGATGGGAGCCTCCGCCGTGTGCCTGCTCGGTCCGGGGCTGATCGTGCTCTTCTGGGCATTCATGGCGCTGGTGGCCCTGCTCTTCGGTGCCCCGCCGAGTCAGGTGGGGCCCGCGCTCATGGAGGAGACGGGTCCGGCCCTGGTCTGGGCCATCGTGATCGTGGCGCTGGTGATGCTGGCGGGTCTGCTGGGAGCGGTGGCCAACGTCATCGTGAACACTGCCCGGCGGCATCGGGACGCCGTGGTCTGGCCGGGGCAGGTGCTCAGCGCGGCCATCCCGGTGGTCCTGGCCGTGTGGTGGGTGTCGATGCTGCCGCCCACCATCCTCGGGTGACCCCGGCCGGCACGCAGCGGCCGGTCCACCGCCCCGGGCCACCGTATCGGGAGCGTCGCGTCGGGACCGTCGCCTCAGGCGCATCGCATCGGGAGCGTCGCATCGGGAGGGTCTGCCTGCGAAGATGGCCTGGACAGGACATCGACGAAGGGGGACGGGCTGTGACGCTGCACATCGGACTGACCGGCGGCATCGGATCGGGGAAATCCACGGTGGCCGCGCGGCTGGCGCAGCTGGGTGCCGTGGTGATCGACGCGGACCGGATCTCCCGGGAGCTGATGGCCCCCGGCTCACCCGTGCTGGAGCAGGTCACGGCGGTTTTCGGCTGCGAGATCCTGGATGCGGACGGCGCCCTGGACCGCCCGGCCCTGGCCCGGCGGGTCTTCGGCGACGAGGAGGCCCGGCAGCGACTGAACGGCATCGTGCATCCGGCGGTGCGCGAGGAGGCCGCGCGTCAACGGGTGGCCGCCGCCCAGCGCCCCGGATTCGCGGGGGTGATCGTGGAGGACATCCCGCTGCTGGTGGAGACCGGGCAGGCCGACCGCTTCGACGGCGTCCTGGTGGTCACCGCGGACGAGCCGGAGCGGGTGCGCCGCCTGGTCGAGGCCCGGGGGATGGACGAGGGGGACGCCCGTGCCCGGATCGCCGCGCAGGCCACCGACGCCGAGCGGGCCGAGGTCGCCACCTGGACCGTGGACAACTCCGGAACCCCGGAGCAGACCCGCGCGCAGGTGGAGCGGATCTGGGCGGACTGGCAGGAGAAGCTGGGCCGCGCCGACGACTGAGCGCCGGGCGCCGCCTCGGCGCGGGTCTGTGTTCGGTGCTCAGGCTCAGGCGTTCAGCCGCAGGGCCACCTTGCCCCACCCCAGCTGCTCCACGCGCACCCGGCTGAAACCAGCCTCCCGGGCCATGGCGAGAAGTCGCTCCTCGGAGCGCGGGGCCGAACCGGTCAGGGCCACGGTCATGAGCTCCTGCACCGCGGCCGACGGCGCGAGCTCATCCGGGCGCGGGGCGTCGATCACCACCGCGCGCTCCGAGGCCCGGCGCAGCGCCCGCAGGTGCGCCAGCGCCTCGGCGTCGTCCAGGAGACTCAGCCACAGCACCGAGACCACGGGCCGACCACGGGCCGGCAAATCGGCGTCGTGGGCGTCAGTGAGGACCACGGGTTCGCTCGGGTCCACGACCTTCTCCGGCCTCGAGGCCTCCTGCTCGCGGTCCGCCAGCATCTCGGCGAGGACCTCGGCCCCCGGCCCCACGAGGGCGGGGGAGCCGGCGCCCATCTCCGCCAGCACCCTGAGGATGGGGTGCTGCAGGAAGGGCAGGGTCGCGGCGCGCTCGGCCATCTCCTCCCACAGCTGCGACCGCTGCTCGATGCTGCGGGCGAAGCCCTCGCCGTGCTGACGCCGCCACGCGGAGGCCCCACCACCCAGGGCCTGCGGCAACCGGGTCAGCTCGGCGATCTGGGCCAGAGCGAAGGGCTCGAAACCCTCCCGCTGGTGCTCATCGGCCACCAGCTCTCGACCCAGCTCGGTCAGGGACCACCGGGTGACACCCGTTTCCGTGTGCACCGCGGACGTCCGGTCGGTTGTGGCCGGGTCGTCGACGGTGGAGTCCCCGAACGGCGGGCGGTTGGGGGCTTCGGCCCCGGGAACGGGGGAGCCGGAGGGTTCGGTCCCGGCAGTGAGGGAGTTGGAAACCTCGGCCCTGGGAGCGACGGAGTCGGAGACCTCGGTCCCGGGTGCGGAGGTGCCGGGGGAGTCCCGTCGGGTGAGCAGCCCCTCTCGGGCCAGCAGATCCAGCAGCGGGAGCAGGAGCGCGGCGTCCAGGCCCGCGGCCTCGGCGATCTGCGCGGTCTCGAGTCCCTGTGCGCCCTCGAGTCCCGGCGTGTTCTGGACCCCCTGAGAAGCCTCGGGCTCCGGGGACGCTTCGGGGCCCTGCGCGGATTCGGCCTCCTCGGCGTCGGCCAGGGCGTCCAGCAGGCCGGTCTGCACGGCAGCGGCCACCGCGAACCAGGCCACCGGGGCGACGGGCAGGGTGGTCGGCGCGGCCGGTTCCCGGCCCCCTCGCGGCCCGTCGGTCCCAGTGCCGCTCGCGGACTGGGCGGCGCCGGCGGCCCTTCCGCCCTGCCCGCGCCCGGCGGCGCGTCCGGAAGAACCCGGCGCGGCGTCGGCGGCGCGCCCGGAGCTGTCCATGGCGACGTGCCAGTATCCGGTCATGGACTGGTGGGTCTTGGGGATGACCCGCTCCCGGCTGGCCCATCGGCGCAGCGGCAGCAGACTGCGCGCCTCGCCCGCGGCCCACAGGAACGGGTCCGGCCCCAGCTCCAGCCCGGCGAAAGTCTCGCGCACCGCGCGCAGCAGCCCCGGCCCGTCCGGGCGCTCCTTGCGCACCCACGTCACGGAATCCCCCTCGCGCAGGGCGAGCTCCTGGCGGGCCGCGTCCTCGGACACGGTGATCACCGCGTGCGCCGGGGCCTGCACGGGGCGTTCGTCGAAGAACCGCCCGATCGCCGGCAGCGCGGTCTCATCCCCGACCAGCAGCATCGCGGAGATCTCCGCAGGAAGGTGCATCGAGAACTTCGGGCCGACGAAGCTCAGCTCGTCCCCGGGTCGCGCTGCCCGGGCCCAGGCGGCCGCCGGACCGTGCCCGTGCAGCACGAAGTCCAGAGTCAGCTCCCCGGCGTCGGCGTCCACCGCGCGCGGGGTGTAGTCCCGGGTGATCCGCGCCGAGGCCGGGGTCCACTCGATGCCCTCGGACAGCTGCCGCGGCAGCACCGCCTGGACCGGGCCGTTCTCGGCGAAGATCAGCTTCACGTGGTCATCGAAGCTCGGGGCCCGGAAAGCCGGGGCGGTCGTCTCCAGCCCGGCCGGGACGAAGGAGCTCAGCTGCTCCCCGCCCAGACGGATCCGCCGCATCCGCGGGGTGACCTCCTGGACGGAGAGCACCCGGACGGTGCGGACCACGAGGGGATGGACGCTCATCCGATGCTGGGCCATGGCTTCCTTCCGTCGCCGGGCGAACCGGGGAATCTGCAGGTGAGGCCAGGCTAACCCATGGGGCGGCGTCGGGGGCCGGCGTCGGATTCTGCCCGGAGCCGACTCCGCACCCGGTGATCAGGTGCCTTATGATGTTCGGATGCTTCACTCGCTGCATCGACGCCTCGGTCTGAAGACCACCCCGGGGATCTTCTTCCCGGCCGCCGCGTTCATCCTCCTGTTCTCCGCGGCGACCATCGCCTTCCCCCAGACCATGATCGACGTGTTCGGTGCGGTCTCCGGGTGGATCCTGACGTACCTGGGCTGGTTCTACGTCCTGGGCACGGCCCTGTGCGCCCTGTTCCTCGTCTACGTCTGCGTCAGCCGCTTCGGCCGGATCAAGCTCGGCCCGGATGACTCCGAGCCGCAGATTCCACCCTGGCCTGGTTCGGCATGACCTTCGCCGCCGGCGTCGGCGCGATCCTGATGTTCTGGGGTGCCGCGGAGCCGCTGACGCACTTCGCCCGCCCGCCCTACGACGGCGTCGAACCCGGCAGCCAGGAGGCCGCCCTGGACGCGCTGTCCATCGCGGACTTCCACATCGGCCTGGGCGTGTGGGTGCTGCTGACCGTGCCGGCGCTGGGCTTCGGGTACTTCACGTACAAGCGGCGCCTGCCCCCGCGCGTGTCCTCCTCCTTCCAGCCGCTGCTGGGCGACGGGATCCATGGGCCCTGGGGCAAGACCATCGACGTCATCTCCCTGATCGCCTCCGTGTTCGGCATCGCCGTGTCCGTGGGCCTGGGTGCCCTGTAGCTGAACTCCGGGGTGACCATCATGTACGGGGTGCCCGTCTCCGGGTGGGTGCAGGCCGTGATCATCGCGCTGATCACCGCGGTGGCCCTGACCTCCGTGCTCAACGGCATGGACAAGGGCGTGAAGCGCCTGTCCACGTTCAACATCGTCCTGGCCATGGCGTTCCTGCTGTTCATCCTCATGGCCGGGTCCACCATGTTCGCGCTGCGCGGCGTCGTGGAGTCCGTGGGCAACCTCCTGTACATCCTGCCGAAGATGATGTTCTTCAACGACACCTTCGCCAACACCGGGTGGCTGGGGCAGTGGCCGGTGTTCTACTGGGCGTGGACCATCTGCTGGGCGCCGTTCGTCGGGCTGTTCCTGGCCAAGATCTCCCAGGGCCGCACCATCCGCCAGTTCGTCCTGGGCGTGGTGGTCCTGCCGACGGCCTTCACCATGATCTGGGTCGGGATCTTCGGGATGAACGCCTTCGACATCGAGATGCACGGCGAGGGCGGCCTGGTGCACACCGTCGTGGATGAAGGGGACATCCCCGGGGCCATGTTCCAGCTCCTCGGCAACTTCCCGTTCCTGCCGGTGGTCGCGGTGGTGGCGATCGTGCTGATCTTCATCTTCTTCGTCACTTCCATCGACTCCGCCTCCATCGTCATGGACTCCATGGCCAATGGGCACGAGGACGAGTCCCCGATCCGCCAGCGGGTGTTCTGGACCGTGTCCATCGGGCTGGTGGCCGCCTCCATCCTGCTGTTCGCCGGTGAGCTGGGGCTGGACGCCCTGCAGAACGTGGTGATCATCATCGGCCTGCCGGTGTTCATCCTGACCTTCGTGCAGGCGTGGATGATCGTGCGGGCCTTCAAGGAGGACGCCGGGGAGCTGCCGCCGCTGCGCACCCGGCAGTGGAAGCAGGTGCTGCCGGTGGAGGAGTACCGGCGCCGCGCCCAGGAGGACTTCACCAGCGTGCAGGAGTACTCCATCCACCCGGAGTACGACGAGACCACCGCGCCCGAGTACGAGTCCCTGGTGCCCAACACCTACCAGGAGATCCGCCGCCAGCGGGCCGAGGGAGGTTCGGATGAGGCCGCGGACCTCGCCGAGGGCACGGGCGCCGGGGAGGTCCCGGCCGACGACGTCGTGACCGGCGCCGAGCAGACGGTGGAGCCGCGCGAGCGCGGGTGAGGCCCGCCGGCTCTGTTGGGCCCCTTCTCCCGCCGCGATCTGTGGGATCGCGGTGGGGGAGGGGGCCCTTTCGCATGGGTGAGTTCACGTGAGGCCAATCCCAGCGCACTCAGGGACAAGCCTGCCGGCTATGGCAGGGAGCACAGTGGGGAGACGATCCGCCGTCCTCAGGAGAGCCCACCATGACCGCCATCACCGAGCACCCAGAACGGCAGGACCTGCCGCACACTCCGGGGCTTGCTCGCCGGCATCTGTCCACCACGGCACTGGTGTTCATGATCATCGCCGCCTCAGCCCCGCTGACGGTGCTCGCCGGGGGAGTGCCCACCAACTTCGCGGTCTCCGGACTGCTCGGAGTGCCCCTGGGATACCTGGCCCTGGGAGTCATCC
The DNA here is from genome assembly GCF_044878465.1 of Rothia sp. BD8. Classification (NCBI taxonomy): domain Bacteria; kingdom Bacillati; phylum Actinomycetota; class Actinomycetes; order Micrococcales; family Micrococcaceae; genus Rothia; species Rothia sp. BD8. The sequence continues at coordinate 9,244 of NZ_JANJES010000010.1, forward strand.
TGGCTCTGTTCGCCGTCGGATACGGGGCGATGAGCTCGCACATCCAGAACGCCGGCGCCTTCTACGCCTATATCGGTGAAGGACTCGGACCCCGGCAGGGCATCGCCGCTGCCGTGTTGGCGCTGGTCTCGTACAACATGATGCAGATCGGGCTGTACGGGATGTTCGGCTTCGCGCTGAGCGCCTTCATCGCGACGATGGGGATCAGCCTGCCCTGGTGGCTCAGCGCCCTGCTCGGATGGGCCGTCGTCGCAGTTCTGGGTGTGCGCAGCGTGGACCTGTCCGCCAAGGTGCTCGGGGTGCTCGTGGCCCTGGAGTTCCTGGTGGTCATCGTGGTCTGCGTACTCTCCCTGGGTACCGCGCCGGAAGGGATCTCCGCGCAGACCCTCGAACCGGGTCAGTTCTTCGCCCACGGCATCGGGGTGCTGCTGGCCTTCGCGATCGCCGCCTTCATGGGCTTCGAGTCAGGAGCGATCTACTCCGAGGAAGCCAAAGACCCGCGGCGCACCGTGGCCCGCGCCACCTACATCGCCGTCGGTGTGATCGCTGTGTTCTACGCTTTCTCCGCCTGGGCCCTGGCCATGGGTGTGGGCCCGAGCATGATCCTCTCCCGCTCCGCAGAGGAAGGCCCGGACCTGGTGTTCCTGTGGCTTGCGCAGCACTCGGAACCGCTGTCCGTGCTGGCCAATCTGCTGTTCATCACCAGTCTGCTGGCTGCGCTGATCGCCTTCCACAACGCCGCGGCTCGATACTTCTTCGCCCTCGGTCGCTCGCGCGTCCTGCCGTCGCGCCTCGGAGCCTCCGGGCGCTCCGGCGCCCCGATCTGGGGATCACTGGCCCAGTCCTCACTCGCCATCATCGTCATCGCGGTCTTCGCAGTGGTGGGAACCGGATCTCCCCTGGGTGAGCTGTTCCCGGTGATCACTCTGTTCACCTGGTTGACCAACGCGGCGGCCTTCGGCCTGGTGTTCCTGCTGGCCGTGACCTCCGTGGCCGTCATCGCCTGGTTCCACCGCAACCCGGAGGGGCACGGTCCGTTGGCGAGGATCATCGCGCCCACCCTGGCCGCCCTCGGCCTGCTCACCGTCTTCGGGCTGATCCTCGCGAACTTCGGCCTGATGATCGGCGCAGATGGTCCCACCCCGCTGGTGATCGTCATGCCGACGATCATCCTCAGCTCGGGCGTTCTCGGCTGGATCTGGGCGGAGATCCTGCGTCGGCGCAGACCGGAGGATTTCGCCGGTCTGCAGGATCTGGACCATCACACTCAGCCCGTCGACCTTCCCACCTCTCGCTGAGAGACAACCCCACCGAAGGAGTCATCAATGAGCACCGCACACGTCATCGTCGTCGGCGCCGGATTCTCCGGGCTGATCGCAGCCCGCGAGCTGCAGACCGCCGGGTTCGACGTCGAGATCCTCGAAGCCCGCGATCGCATCGGGGGACGGGCCTGGACCCAGGAGAGGATGGGCCACACGCTGGAGCTCGGCGCCACGTGGGTGCATTGGATGCAACCGCACGTCTGGGCCGAGATCACCCGGTACGGACAGACCATCTATCCCAGCCCGATCACCGATCGCGCCTACTGGATCACCGGAGGCCAGGTGCGCGAAGGCACCGAAGCTGACATCGACACGAAGATCACCCGGCCGATGTCCGCGATCTTCGACGACGCCCGAGCCTTCTTCCCCAACCCCTACGACCCCCTGTACGTGCTCTCCGAGGACTACACCGGCCTACCCGAGCTTCCCGAGGCCTTCCGCGCGGCGGACCAACGCGGACCCCTGGACGTGCTGCGGGAGGGAGACTTCACCCAGGAGGAGATTGACCTGTGCGAGGCCTACTGGTCCGCCGGATACATCGGAGATCCCAACAACGGGTCATCGCTGATGGCCAACCAGTGGATCGCCCTCTCGGATCACAGCCTGCCGCTGCTGGATGCGCAGACTCTCCGGTACAAGCTGACCCACGGGATGCGGGGCATCTACGAGAGCATCGCCGCGGACCTGCGCTGTTCGATCCGACTGAGCACGGAGGTGGTCTCGGTCCGCCACGACACGACCGGGGCCCGGGTGGGTCTGGCGGACGGGGAGGTCCTGGAGGCCGACGCCGTCGTGATGACGGTGCCCGTCGGGGCGCTGGCCGGGATCCGCTTCGAACCGGCCCTGCCGGAGGGCATGCGCCGCACCATCGAGACCGGGTGGAACTCCACCGGCTTCAAGGCGTGGGTCAAGGTGGAGGGCCACCACAACATCTTCGGCTACGCGCCCCAGCCGCACACGGCCGCGATGCTGCGCAGCGAGTACTTCCTGGACGACGGCAGCACCATCTGCGTGGTCTTCGGGTCCGACCACACACGGGTGGACCTGGAGGACCCTGCCACGGGTCAGGCCATCCTCGACCAGTGGCGACCGGACCTGCGCGTGCTGGACTGCACCGGACACGACTGGGTCGCCGACCGCTGGTCCGGTCAGGCCTGGGCCACCCTGCGGAAGGGCCAGTTCACCGACGGCTGGCACCACTTCCGGGAGACCGGGACCCGCCTGCGCTTCTCCGGAGCGGACTGGGCCAGGGGCTGGCGCGGCGTCGTGGTGGATGGGGCCATCGAGATGGGGTTGGAGACCGCGCACCGGCTGATCCGTGAGCTGAGCTGAGTCCGGACCCCGCCATCTGCTATCCGTTCAGGAAGAGGATTCAGGCGCGGCGAGGACGCGGGTTCGATACGCGCTCGGTGTCTCCCCGAACTGTGCGCGGAAAGCCTTGGACAGATGCGGGGCATCCGGGATGCCGCAGCGGGAGCCGATGGCCGAGACCGATTCGGTGCGAGCCAGCGGATCCCCCAGGGCCTGACGGATTGCCTCCAGACGACGCTCGCGGATGTACGCCGCCACCGTGTGGTCCTCCGCGGCGAAGCGCGCGTGCAGCTGCCGCACGGAGACGTACAGGTGCGTCGCGATGGCCTGTGGTCCCAGATCCTCCTCCGCCAGGTGGTCCTCGATGTACGCCACCGCCTGCTGGAAGAGGGGATTCTCCGGGACGCTGCTCGTCTCTGAGGAGAGCACGGTGACCAGCATGTCCAGGGCGGAGCGGACCAGGTTCATCGCGTGCGCTCCGGAGAGCACGTCCAGGTTGTGCGCCAGCTGCTCGAACAGCGGCACCGCGACCCGCCCCAGACCCTCCGAGCGGCTGACGCGGGTCGCGGTGATCTCACCGATGAGGTCCGGGGCGATGTGTACGAAGGACTGCGGGAACTGGATGACCAGGCTGTGCTGCTCTCCGCGCTCGTACTCCAGCAGATAGGGCCGCTGTGTGACGTACAGGGCGAGGTCCCCTGGGCCGATGCGACATGCCCGGCCATCCTGGGTGAGCACGGCTGTGCCGGACAGCTGCAGGCTGAGTTTGCAGGCTGGGCGCGCGTGCGGATCGATGAGGTCCCGGGCGCGCTCCACCCGGTGGGGTCCGGTGGCCATCTCGAACAGGTGCACGTCTCCGAGGGCGACCTCGCGCAGCCCGGCGCGGAACGTCTGCTCATCCGCGGTGATGCGCAGCGGGGCGAAGGATCGCGAGATTAGGGCTCGCCACTGCGCCAGATCATGCAGGACCACGGGGCCTCCTTCCGGGGCGGTCGAGGGGTGCGCGCTGTGCCAAGTCCCGTGCACGAGAGAGCAAGGCAGGGTTCGTCCCCGCTGGAATAGTGCTGTGCACCACACTAGCCAATCGTCGTCGAGTCCTCGGGAGTCCCTATGAGCACCGTTCCCACCACCTACACTGAGCTGCTGAGCGCCGTCGATGCCGGAGCCCGGGCTCCGCGCGCCGTGCCTGTGCATGATCCGGCCACGGAGGAATTGATCGGATACGCGCCCCAGCTGGATGAGGATGACCTGGATCGCGTCGTGGCGACGGCCCGTCAGGCGCAGCGGGAATGGTCCGCTCGTTCTGAGGCTGATCGGTGTGAGCTGCTGGTGGCGGCAGCGGAGGCGATCGAGCGGGCGACCGAGCCGCTGGCGGAACTGCTCTCCCGCGAGCAGGGCAAGCCGCTGAACGGGCCCAACGCCCGCTTCGAGGTCGGGGGCTGCTCCGCCTGGACGCGGGCGACGGCCGGTTTCGAGCTGGGGGAGGAGGTCGTGGTCGACGACGGCCAGACCCGTGCGACGCTGACCTACCGTCCCATCGGCGTCGTGGGGGCGATCAGCCCGTGGAACTGGCCGATGATGATCTCCATCTGGCAGATCGCTCCCTCCCTGCGGATGGGCAACACCGTCGTGATCAAGCCCTCCGAACACACCCCGCTGTCCGTGCTGGCCCTGGTGTACGTGCTGAATTCGGTGCTGCCAGAGGGCGTGCTGCAGGTGGTCCCGGGTGGGCCGCAGCTGGGGGCGGCGATCTCCCGGCACGAGGGGATCGACAAGATCATGTTCACCGGCTCCACCGCGACGGGCCGCAAGATCGTGGAGGCCTCCGCGCCCACACTGAAGCGACTGACCATGGAGCTGGGCGGCAATGATGCCGGCATCGTCCTGGAGGACGCGGACCCGGAGGCCATCGCCGAGGGCCTGTTCTGGGGCGCGTTCATCAACACGGGGCAGACCTGTGCGGCCCTGAAGCGTCTGTACGTGCCGGATGCCCTGTACGAACCGGTGTGCCGGGCCCTCACGGAATTCGCCCGGTCCCAGCCGATGGGGATCGGCCTGGAGGAGCAGAACGTCCTGGGCCCGCTGCAGAACAGCGCGCAGTACGACGTCGTGGACCGGTTGGTGCGTGCGGCCGTGGAGGACGGCGCCCGCGTGTTGCTGGGTGGGAACCCGGATGCCGAACGGCCCGGATTCTTCTACCCGACCACCCTGGTGGCCGATATCGATCCGGAGAATCCGCTGGTGGTGCAGGAGCAGTTCGGTCCGGCCCTGCCGATCATCCGGTACTCGGACCTGGAGTGGGCGATCGAGCAGGCCAACGCCCTGGACGTGGGCCTGGGTGCCTCGGTGTGGTCCTCCGATCCCGCCCGTGCCCGGGAAGTCGCGGCCCGCATCGAGGCCGGCACCGTGTGGATCAACGGGCACGGCGGGATCGACCCGCGGATCCCTTTCGGCGGGATCAAGAGCTCCGGCTTCGGCGTGGAGTTCGGCGTCGAGGGTCTGAAGCACGTGGCTGTTCCCCAGGTCATCAACGGCTGAGGCCGCCCGACCACTCGCGTGGTCGCGTCGAAGCGCCGCTGGGTGACCGCGGCATCACAGGAGAGAGGACAGGTCGATGGAGACCGAGTACCTGATCATCGGCGCGGGCAGCGCCGGCAATGTCCTGACCCGTCGTCTGCTCGACGCAGGTCACACCGTCACCCTCGTGGAAGCCGGTGCGCAGGACACCAATCCGGACATCGCCCACTTCCGGGACCTGGGACGGATCTGGCACAGCGCACAGGACTGGGACTTCCAGACCGCGCCCCAGTCGGGCGCCAACGGGAGGCGGCTGCACCTGCCGCGCGGGAAGGTCATGGGCGGTTCCCACGCCCTGAACGCCGGAATCTGGGTGCGCGGCGCTCGCCAGGACTACGACGCCTGGGCCTATTCCGGATGCCCCGGGTGGGGATGGGAGGACGTCCTGCCGTATTTCCGGAAGATCGAGACCTTCGACGGTGGGGCGAGCGAGACCCGTGGAGGAGAGGGACTGCTGGACGTGCGAGGGGACTTCGAGCGCAATCCGATCCAGGAGGCGATGGTCGTAGCGGCCCAGCAAGCCGGATTCCCGCTGAACCCCGACTACAACAGCGGGGATCCCGAGGGGGTGTCTCGGATGCAGCTGACCATCAGGGACGGCAAGCGGTTCAACACCTGGCATGCCTACCTGCGTCCGGTGGTGGAACAGGATGGGCTGGTCCTGGTCACCGGGTCCGTGGTGCGCCGGGTGATCCTCGACGGCGGGCGCGCCGTCGGGGTGGAGCTGGAGCAGGACGGCGAGATCCGCGAGCTGCGGGCCGAGCGGGTGGTGCTGTGTGCCGGGGCGATCGGCAGCCCGGAGATCCTGCTTCGCTCCGGCATCGGGCCGCGTGAGCACCTCGAGGAGATCGGCGTGCCGGTGCTCGCAGACCTGCCGGGGGTCGGCGCGAACCTGCACGACCACCTGCTGGTGCCCGTGATCTTCTCCACCGATGAAGAGCATCCCGTGCCGGAAGCCACCGATGCTCCGGCGGAGGTCCACCTGTTCGCCAAGAGCACCCCGGATCAGGCCGTGCCGGATACGCAGCCGATCTTCTTCTCGGTGCCGATGTACTCGGAGGGGTACGGGGCAGGAGAGATGCCCGGACCGGAGAAGGGTTTCACCCTGATGGCTGGGCTCGTCCGACCGCAGAGTCGGGGCCGCCTGCGGCTGAGGGGACCGGACCCGGCGGACCCCGCGATCATCGACCTGGATGCCCTGGGAGTGAGGGCCGACGTCGAGGCGCTCATGGCCTCGGTGCGCCACTGCCAGGCCATCGGGGCGCAGACCGCGCTCGCCGAGGAGTGGGGTGCTCGGGAGGTGTGGCCCGGGGAGAACATTCCAGCGGATCGGTTGGAGGAGTACGTGCGGGACTCCGTGGTGACGTACCACCACCAGGTGGGCACCTGCGCGATGGGAACCCACCGGAACGCGGTGGTGGATCCTCGGAGTATGGCCGTGCACGGGGTGCGGAACCTGCACGTTGCGGACGCCTCGGTGATGCCGACGGTGCCCACCGGCAACACCAATGCCCCGACCATCATGATCGCGGAGAAGGCGGCCGACCTGTTGCTGGGCCGCTGAGGGAGGGCCCCTTCTCCCGCTGTGATCTGGGTGATCGCGGTGGGGGAGGGGCCCTTTCGCGTGGGTGTCCGGGAGATGTCCGGGCGGGAGTGCGGGGCGGAGAGTCGGCCGGGAGCGGACGGCGTCGAACACCTGTGCGATCCGGCGTAGGCTGGGCGCATGAGTCTTGCGCAGGAGATCCATCGCGTCGTCGCGCCCTTCGAAGTCGTCTCTGAATACCAGCCGGCCGGTGACCAGCCGAAGGCCATCGAACAGCTCACCGAGCGGGTGGAAGGCGGAGAGAAGGACATCGTCCTGCTCGGCGCCACCGGCACCGGCAAATCCGCTACCGCCGCGTGGCTGATCGAGTCCGTGCAGCGGCCCACCCTGGTGCTGGTGCAGAACAAGACGCTGGCCGCGCAGCTGGCCAACGAGCTGCGGGAGCTGCTGCCCAACAACGCGGTCGAATACTTCGTCTCCTACTACGACTACTACCAGCCGGAGGCGTACGTCCCGCAGACGGATACGTTCATCGAGAAGGACTCCTCGATCAACGAGGAGGTGGAGCGGCTGCGCCACTCCGCGACCAACGCGCTGCTGACCCGGCGCGACGTCGTGGTGGTCTCCACCGTCTCCTGCATCTACGGCCTGGGCACGCCCGAGGAATACGTGCGGCAGATGGTGACCCTGCGGCAGGGGGAGGAGATCGACCGGGATACCCTGCTGCGGCAGTTCGTGAACATGCAGTACGCCCGCAACGACGTGGACTTCCACCGGGGGACGTTCCGCGTGCGCGGGGATACCGTGGAGATCATCCCGATGTACGAGGAGCACGCGATCCGCATCGAGTTCTTCGGGGATGAGATCGAATCCATCCACACCCTGCACCCGCTGACCGGCGAGGTGATCCGGGAGGAGACGGAGATGTACGTGTTCCCTGCCAGCCACTATGTGGCCGGCGCGGAGCGCATGGCCAAAGCCATCGACGGCATCCAGCATGAGCTGACCGAGCGGCTGAAGGAGCTGGAGAGCCAGAACAAGCTGGTGGAGGCCCAGCGGCTGCGGATGCGCACCACCTACGACATCGAGATGATGGAGCAGATGGGGTTCACCAACGGGATCGAGAACTACTCCCGGCACATCGACGGGCGCGCGGCCGGCTCCGCCCCGCACTGCCTGCTGGATTACTTCCCGGATGACTTCCTGCTGATCATCGACGAGTCCCACGTGACGGTGCCGCAGATCGGCGGCATGTACGAGGGCGATATGTCCCGCAAGCGCACCCTGGTGGAGCACGGCTTCCGGCTGCCTTCGGCCCTGGATAACAGGCCGCTGAAGTGGGATGAGTTCCTGGAGCGGATCGGGCAGACCATCTACATGTCCGCCACGCCCGGCAAGTACGAGCTGTCCCAGGCGGACGGGTACGTGGAGCAGATCATCCGCCCGACCGGCCTGGTGGACCCGCAGGTGACGGTCAAGCCCACCAGGCATCAGATCGACGATCTGCTGGAGGAGATCACTAAGCGCACCGACCGGGATGAGCGCGTGCTGGTCACGACCCTGACCAAGCGCATGGCCGAGGACCTCACGGACTACCTGGTGGAGCACGGGGTCAAGGTGCAGTACCTGCACTCGGATGTGGACACTCTGAAGCGGGTGGAGCTGCTTCGGTCCCTGCGGCTGGGGGAGTTCGACGTGCTGGTGGGCATCAACCTGCTGCGCGAGGGCTTGGACCTGCCGGAGGTCTCCCTGGTGGCGATCCTGGACGCGGACAAGGAGGGCTTCCTGCGCTCGACGACGTCGCTGATCCAGACGATCGGGCGAGCGGCCCGCAACGTGTCCGGCGAGGTGATCATGTACGCGGACAAGATCACCGACTCGATGCGCACCGCGATCGACGAGACCAACCGACGCCGGGAGATCCAGGAGGCGTACAACCGGGAGCACGGGATCGACCCGCAGCCGCTGCGCAAGCGGATCGCGGACATCACGGACCAGCTGGCCCGGGAGGACGAGGACACCAAGGAGCTGCTGGCCATGCGGGCCGCGGCCAACAACCACACTGCGCCGGTCACGGGGAAGAAGACCGGGGCCGCTGGTGCTGGCTCGGCTGCTGGTGCCGGGGCCGGTGGGGGAGCGGGGAAGAAGTCCGCGACACAGAGTGACTCGGACAACGTGGCGCTGGCCGCAGCTGCTAGGATCCGGGAAGACGGCTTGGCCGCAGCACCCGCGGAGGATCTTCTGGAGCTCATCGAGCAGATGAACGAGCAGATGCGGAACGCGGCGGCGGAGCTGAAGTTCGAGTTGGCCGCCCGCCTGAGGGACGAGGTGGCCGACCTGAAGAAGGAGCTGCGTGCCATGCGGGACGCGGGACATGCTTAGGAGGAAATGACATGCAAATTGATGCAAACGAGAAGCCTTTTGGTGACATTCTAAGCGTTGGACAGCATACCGTGCCCAGATTTCAGAGGAATTATTCATGGACTGAGCAGAATATCCAAGAGTACTGGGATGATCTGGTCAGTGCAGGAGATTCTGGACATTTTCTTGGTAGCATGGTCACGGCGAAAAATGGTCCTGAGTCAAGCTTGATTGTCGATGGTCAGCAAAGAATGACAACAACTCTTATATTTCTTGCCTGCCTTAGGGATTATTATCTAAAATATAATAACAAAACTGGCGCAAGGGGCATTAATAACTACCTCAAATTCATTGATCGCGATGGAAATCATAAATCTAGACTCGTCCTAAATGGAGAGGAAGAAAATCACAGATTTCAACTCTGTATGTCAGAAGAGTGCGAAGCAAATGGGAGTGGGAAAAATCTATCTGGAAATATTCTAAGGAACTATCAAAAATTCTATGAATTAATTGGAAATAAACTGGACCAGGCAGAGGCGCAGGGAGAAGAGGATGAGGGTGAGAGTCGAAATACACCCACACTGCTTAGTGACGCCAGAAAAACTAACGAACTAAAAAATCTGCGCGACGCCGCTCTCAACTCGCGAATTGTCTATGTCCAGGTTGACACTATTGGTGAGGCGATGACGGTCTACGAGACCCTGAATGATCGTGGATTGTCCCTTACCACCCTGGATCTTGTGAAAAATGAGATATTTAAACATATTCCAGAAACCGCGGAAAGAATTGAAGAGCACTCCTGGGCTAAGATAGTTGAAAATGTGAATACATCGCAAATACAAAAAATTGATCTTGAGGGATTCTTGGGATATCATTGGAACTCCAAGGATATTGAATCTCGAAATGATCCTATAGTTGCAGTGAAAATAAGACGTTCCGTCGAAAACTACATTAAGGCGGGTGGCGAACATGATGTTACTGCAAGATTAATTCTTTCTGAGTTTCACGAAAGTTCAGAAATCTTGCGCATATTTGGCGAGCTGCTCAGATCACATGGATCCGCTACCGTCTGGCGGGGATGGGCCAGAGGTTATAGGGATGATAAATTCCAGAAAATCTCAGTCCCTCTTTATGGAATCTTGATCACGCATGCATTACCGCCGATGCCTACGCTCTTAGCTTTGTTTAGGAAGTACAAAAACGACCCGCATGTTATTAACTCTACGATACTCGCCCGTTTCTTGAGGGAGATTGAGCGTTTGCAGCTCAGATGGAGCTTGTCCAATAAAGGCTCAACTGCTACTGTGCGCCGCGCGTGGCGCTCAACGGCCTTCGACGTCAGCCGAGCCAAGACGAGAAACGAGATAATTAATTGCCTTAAACAATTCAGTGAGGTAGTGGATAGGATAATCCCGTCCGACAAACAGTTCTCCGACGGTATTGCGCGCCTGAGGAGCTACAATGGTTTCAGCGCAGATGCGGTTATGATAAGATATATCCTTGGCAGGGTAAATAGTAATTGGAGCGGTGTGGACTACGTTTGTGGGACCCACTCAAGCATTGAACATATCATGTCTCAATCTGGCAAGTCCATGAAAACTAACCGGAATGTTCCCGTGGCGAAAATTGGCAATCTCATGCTTCTTCCTGGCGAGGTTAACAGCCGCCTTCCGGAGGACTTTTCTGGTAAGCGCGAGGATTTGCGTAATTATACGCCTGAAGGGGATCGGACGCTACAGGAAGCTCTTACCACAGGGAGCTGGGATATCTCCGACATGAAAGAGCGATTTGACCATATTGCTGCTGAGTGTCAGAGGATCTGGCCCGTCTCATTTTCTAATTCTTAGTATTTGGTTCCTTGTGGAGCTCTTCGAGATCGAGGGCGTAGTCGGTTGAGTTCGCTGGTGGCGGGGTAGGAGTTGAGGTCTCCCGGATGATGGAGGTTCTTCACGATTTACCATCCCGAAAGACCTCGACCCGCTCCACCCTACGTTCGCGATGCCTGACCTGGCGACGTTCTGCCGGCTCGATGAGCTCGGGCTCGTTGTCGTGTGCCCGCTGCTTCAGCCCGACCGGCGGTGCCGGAGTGCCGGGTCGTCGGCGATGACCCGTGGCGTCGGAAGTGTGGCACGGAGGGGTGCCTCGGGAAACGGTGATGCGCTGGAGCCAAGCTGAGGACGCTGCTTCTGGAAAGGGGGTGAGACGCGGACACCTGGACGCTCCTGGTCGGGGACGGTGCCGTGCTGGAGGCCGCGGCATGAAGTGTACAAGCGACGGGCCGGGCCTCCTAGGGAAAGGAAGCCCGGGCCCTGGCATGGAGTCGGCATGGATTGGCTCAGAGAGAAGCCGGCGTGAAACTCTCCAGCAGACCGCGGTACTGCTTGGGCAACGGGGGAGCGAACTCCCCGCGGTGTGCCGGGAGCAGGCCCATCCGCGCCAGGTCCGCGACCAGGTTGACCCCGGCGACCACACCGTCCACCACCGGCACCGGCAGGGCCGCACGGACCTCCTCGAGCATGTGCGTCATGCCAGCACAGCCCAGGACCAGGGCGTCGACACCGTCCTCCGCCATCACCCGCTGCCCCTCCTCGATGAGCTTCTGCACCGCGCCCGACGCCGGATCCTCCAAGGCCAGCACCGCAACCTCGCAGGCCCGGACTCGCACGCAGCGCTCTGCGAAGCCGTAGGTACGTAGCAGGTCCTCAGCCCGGCCGACAGCCCGCTCCAGAGTGGTCACCACCGAGAACCGCCGCCCCAACAGGGAGGCCATGTGGAAGGCCGCCTCGGCCAGACCCACCACCGGCACCGGGGAGAGCTCGCGGGCCGCATCCAGACCCGGGTCCCCGAAGCAGGCCACCAGGAAGCCATCCGGCACCGGCCGACCCCGCTCCGAGGAGGACCACTCGCCGATCTGCTCCAGCAGGCCCGGAACGGCCAGGGCCTCGTCGTAGTGAGACTCGATCGATGCCGGACCCATGGACGGGCAGCCGCCCACCACCTCGGTGTCCGGGACCGCGGCCGCCCGGGCCGAGGCGAGGATGCTCTCGGTCATGGAATCATCTGTGTTCGGATTGATGACGCATACCACCGGCATCCCGGATCAGTCCTCCCGGGCCGTGTGCTCGGCAGTGCTCTGAGCGAGGACTGCGTCAGCCGGAAGCACGGGGGCCTCGGCCAGGTCGCCCTGCGCGGCCAGCTCCAGGGCGGCCTGCTCCTTGGCCTCCGCCTCGGCCTCGTTGCAGGACTGGGCGACCGGAACCTTGGGGTGCACCTTCTCCAGCAGCACCATGCCCAGGTAGCCCAGGCCGCAGCCGATGAACCAAGAGTAGTTGGAGACCCACGCCAGGCCGCTGCCGGCGCCGGCCATGGCCATCAGGTTGGGGCCCACCACAGCCAGCAGGGCGGGAACACCACCGATGACCAGCGCCCACACCGCATTGGGATTGAAACCATTGCGACACCAGTACATGCCCTGCGGGCTGCGGGTATAGAGGTGCTCGATGGACAACCGCTGGCGGGAGGCGATGTAGAACCCGGCGATCAGGATCCCGAACAGCGGCCCGATCAGCCCGCCCAGGGTATCCAGGGTGAAGTGGATGGCCAGGTCATTGCTGTACCAGTTCCAGGGGGTCAGCACCACGGAGCCGACCGCGGCGATCATGCCGCCGGTGCGCCAGGAGATCTTCTGAGGGGCCACGTGGGAGAAGTCGAAGGCTGGGGCGATGAAGTTGGCGACGATGTTGATGCCCACGGTGGCCAGCACGAAGGTGAAGCCGCCCAGCAGGATGGCGAACGGCGTGTCGATGGCCTCCACGGTCTTGATGGGATCGGTGATCAGGCGGCCGAACACGGGCACGGTGGCCGAGGCCGTGATCACGGTCAGCAGGGAGAAGAAGAGGAAGTTGAACGGCAGGCCCCAGAAGTTGCCCTTCTTCACGGACTCGAAGGACTTCCCGAAGCGGGAGAGATCGCCGAAGTTCAGCATCGGGCCGGAGAAGTAGGAGACCACCAGGGCGATGGCCGAGAGCATCACCGGAATGGATTGTAAGAACCCTAGCGGCTCCGCGCCGGAGAGGTTGAAGGAGATATTGTGCAACCCGGCCTTGGGCACCAGGTACACGCACAGGGCGATCATCACCAGGTACACCGCCGGTCCCGCCCAGTCGATGAACTTCCGGATGGAGTCGATGCCGCGCCAGAACAGGGCCGCCTGAGCTACCCAGAGGATGCCGTAGCTGATGTAACCCAGGGCCGAGAGACCCATGAAGCCGTGGGCGGAGGCGTCGTTCAGCGGGGCCAGCTGCGGCCAGAACTTCAGGAACACGATGGACAGCGACTCGGAGGCCAGGTAGGTCTGCACCCCGTACCAGGCCACGGCGATGATGCCGCGGATGATGGCCGGGATGTTCGCGCCCCGGATCCCGAAGATCGCCCGGTTCACCACGGGGTACGGCACTCCGGTGACCTGGGAGGGCTTGGCCGCCAAGTTCACGAAGACCTGCACGATCACGATGCCCAGTACCAGGGCCACCAGCACCTGCCAGGAGGCCAGTCCCAGGGCGAACAGTGAGCCGGCAGTCACGTAGCCGCCCACCGAATGCACGTCGCTCATCCAGAAGGCGAAGAAGTTGTAGCTGGTCCAGTGTTGCCGGCGCAGGGGAGCGATGTCCAGGTTGGACAGCTCCTTCTCCGGAGCGTAGGACGCCGGCAGCGCGGTGATGGTCAGGGAAGACGTCTTCGGCGCCGGGACGTCGGCGCGGGGCGGAGCGGAGGGCTGGGCTGCGCCGCTCCTGGGAGCAAGGTCGAGGCTCATCGTGGGTCCCCATCTGGTTGGTGCCGTACACGGCGCTCATCCGCCGATGGGGCCAGGCTATGAAACAAATATTTCATACTCTGTACCGAATGAGACGCCCGCGTAAATTTCGCATTTCCGGTCCGAAGATCATCGAAAGACCCATGAAACCTGTGATGGCTACGGTGAATCCATGACCGAGTACCTCAAGGACGGCGCCTCCGGGGCCGGAGTGTGGAGAGTGCCCCCGGAGTCCATGAAATCGGAATTGCGCGCCGTCGGGTGCCCAGCGGACCCCGCGGGGCGCCCCGCCGCCGGGCCCCTGGATGGCCTGCGCGTAGCCGTCAAGGACCTCTACGCCGTGCAGGGCCACGCCGTCGGAGCCGGGAATCCCGTCTACCTCGCCCAGCAGCAGACCGCCTCCGAGCACTCCTGGGCCGTCGCGGCCCTGCTCCGGGCAGGAGCCGTTCTGGAAGGCATCGCCCACACCGACGAATTCGCCTACTCCATCGCCGGGCGCAATCAGTTCTACGGGACCCCGCGCAACGGACGCGACGCCGACCGCATCCCCGGAGGCTCCTCCTCGGGATCGGCCAGCGCAGTGGCCCTGGGCCTGGCCGACATCGGACTGGGCACCGACACCGGTGGATCCATCCGCGTCCCCGCCGCCTATCAGGGACTGTTCGGCCTGCGAACCAGCCACGGCCTGCTGTCCACCACCGGCGTGCTGCCCCTGGCCCCGGACTTCGATACCATCGGCTGGCTCACCCGCGACGCCGCGACCCTCGCCGCCCTGACCGCGGCGCTCGTTGAGGACGGTACCCGCACCCCCGCCGGCCTGGGAGCACGCCCCGAGGTCCGGCGCATCCTCGTGGACGAGGCGCTGCTGGCCCAGACCGAGGACGACGTGGCTGCAGCCCTTCGCCAGCTCCTCGAGCACTGGGGTCGGGTCCCCGGCACCGAACTGGAGATAGTCCGGACCGGGCTGGCCTGGCACGTGGACGAATGGGCTGAGGCCTTCCGCCTCAGCCAGGCTGCCCAGGCCTGGCGCCAGTGGGGCCCCTGGGTGGAGCAGAATCCCGACGCCCTGTCTGCTTCCGGGGCGCGACGCTTCCGGACGGCGTCGCGTGTCACCCGCACCGAGGAGCGCGAGGCCCGGCGCGTGGCTGAGCGCGCCCGCCGTGAGATCCGGGTGGCCGTCCCCTTCGGGGCGGCCTTGGCCGTGCCCGCGGCCGCGACGGCGGCCCCCTCGCTGGAGGCCACCGTGCAGACCGAGGAGCTCGTGCGCCGCAAGACCATGCGCATCACCTGCCTAGGCGGGCTCTCCGGGCTGCCCGTCGCCGTCGCTCCCACCCACACCCCCGCAGGCCTCGGCACCGGCCTGGGACTCATGGGCTCCTGGGGCACCGACGTGGAACTGACGCAGATGCTCTCGCGCACGGTGGCCCGTGCTGCCGCCGTGGAAGGACCCCTGGCATGATCCGATCTCTCACCGCCCGCCGGATCCTCTGGGACGGAGACTGGGCCGAAGGCACCCTGGAGATCGCCGAGGACGGGCGCGTCGCCGGATTCCGGGCCCATGACGTCACTCATCTCGCCCAGGCCGCGCTGCAGGACGGGCACCTCCGACTCGCTGGGCACCAGGAAGCCTGCCCCGCTGTGGTGGACAGCCACGTCCATCTCAACGAACCCGGCCGCACCGAGTGGGAAGGGTTCGCCACCGGCACCCGTGCTGCGGCCCTCGGCGGCGTCGGCACCGTGGTGGACATGCCCCTGAACTCCGTCCCGCCCACCACCACCGTCCCGGCCCTGGCCTCCAAGCGCGCCGCCGCCCGCGGCCAGCTCCACGTGGACACCGCGTACTGGGGCGGAGCCGTCCCCGAGAACCTCGATAGCCTCGTCCCGCTGCACCGCGCCGGCGTCACGGGCTTCAAGTGCTTCACCCTGGACTCCGGGGTGCCCGAATTCCCTCCCCTGGACCCCCAGCAGCTGCACCGCGCCGCCCAGCGCCTGGCTGAGCAGGACGCCCTGCTCATCGTCCATTGCGAGGACGCCCCCACCCTGGGTACCGCCCCGCACGGGCCCACGTCCTCCTACCTGGAGTTCGAGCGCTCGCGGCCCGAGCAGGCCGAGGCCGCGGCGGTGCGGCAGGTGCTCGACGTCGTACGGCGCACCGGCGGCCGAGCGCATATCCTGCACGTCTCCTCCGCCGCGGGCGTCGAGGAGATCCGCGCGGGCAAGACCGAGGGCCTGCCCGTCACGGCCGAGACCTGCCCGCACTACCTGCGCTTCCTCGCCGAGGAGATCCCCGACGGGGCGGCCGAGTTCAAGTGCTGTCCGCCCATCCGCGGGGCCCACGCGCAGGACGCGCTATGGCAGGCCCTGATCGACGGCACCTTGGACCTGGTGGTCAGCGACCATTCCCCGGCCACCGCCGAGGAGAAGTTCGCCTCCGGAGGGGAGCTGCAGCAGGCCTGGGGCGGCATCGCCGGTCTCCAGACCTCCTGGATCGCCACTGCGGAGAAGGCTCGCGAGCGCGGCATCGGCACCGAGGAAGTCTCCCGGTGGATGGCCCGGAACCCGGCTCGGCTGGTGGGTCTGGGGGACCGCAAGGGGACCCTGGCCACTGGCTTCGACGCCGATGTACTGGTCTACGACCCGGAGCAGACCACCGAGGTGCTCGGTCCGGGGCTGGCCTACAAGAATCCCATCAGCGCCTATGCCGGGCTGCGGATCCGAGGAGCCGTGCTGGGCACGCTGTCGCGCGGGAACCCCGTGCACGGGGACTGGCTGGGAGCCGACCCCGAACTCCCGCGGGGACAGGAGATTCTCATGGACCTTCCCTGAACCACAGGCTTGCACCCCAGCTGGAGGAACGCCCCAGAGTCCCTGGCCGCTCCTGCAGCTCCGGGCACGGGCCGGAACTCCGAGGATCATCCCGGATCCAAGGCGCTCCCGTCCGCTCCGCATCTCGTCCCTCGCCCGCCCCAGAAAGAAGGCTTCGCCCATGACCTCCACTACCGCTCCTGCCAACAACAGCACTCCAGCCGCCGCCACTGCCGCATCGGCCGCACCCGCCGCCGGTTCAGTATCCTCTGGCCAGATCAACCCGCCGCCGCGCCTGCCCATGGGCCCCGGACCCATCAACGCGGATCCCCGGGTCTCCCGGGCGATGTCTGCGGCGATGGTGGGCCAGTACGACCCGGCGATGACCGCGCTGATGGACGAGACCAGTGCCCTGTACCGCACGGTCTTCGGCACTGCGAACCCGGCGACCGTCCTGGTGGACGGGACGTCCCGGGCCGGGATCGAGGCGTGTCTGGTCTCCCTGGTCAGCCCGGGCCAGAAGGTGCTGGTCCCGGTGTTCGGGCGCTTCGGCCTGCTGCTGGTGGAGATCGCCCGGCGCGTAGGCGCCGAGGTGGTGACCGTGGAGAAGTCCTGGGGCGAGGTCTTCAGGGCCGAGGAGATCAGCGCGGCTCTTGAGGAGCACCGTCCGCACCTGGTGGCCCTGGTCCACGGGGACACCTCCACCACCATCGCCCAGCCCCTGGAGGGCATCGGCGCGCTGTGCCACGAGTTCGGGGCCCTGCTGTACGTGGACGCCACCGCGTCCCTGGGCGGCAACGAGTTCCGCGCCGACGACTGGGAGGTCGACGCCGCCAGCGCCGGCCTGCAGAAGTGCCTCGGCGGCCCCTCCGGCTCCTCCCCGGTGTCCCTCTCGGCCCGAGCGGTGGCGACTATCGCCTCCCGCCACCACACCGAGGCGGGACTGGCCGAGGCCGACGAGGAGGAGCTCGGTGCCCGGATCGCCTCGAACTACCTGGACCTGGGCATGATCCTGGACTACTGGGGTCCCCGCCGCCTGAACCACCACACCGAGGCCACGGCCATGCTCTACGCGGCCCGGGAATGCGCTCGTCTGCTCGTCGAGGAGGGCATGGACTGCGCCGTCGCCCGCCATGCCCGCCACGGCGCCGCCATGGCCGCCGGGCTGCGGGGCCTCGGACTGGAGCTCTTCGGGGACCAGGAGCACCGGATGAACAACGTGGTCGCGGTGCGGATCCCGGAAGCGGTGGACGGCGACGCCGTGCGCCGGAACATGCTGGAGGACTTCGGCATCGAGATCGGCACCTCCTTCGGGCCGTTGCATGGGGTGGTCTGGCGGATCGGGACCATGGGCCACAACGCACGCCGCGATGCCGTCCTGCTCACCCTCAGCGCCCTGGAGGCCGTTCTGCGCCTGCACGGCCACCAGGCCCCGCAGCCCGGCGGAGGCGTCCGCGCCGCCCTGGACGTCCTGGACTCCTGAACCACCCGAGACCCCTCCGGAAGGAACCGACCATGACCCACCACGGACCCTCGAGCACCGCGCGAGACCTCGGCACCAGCGCCCAGGCCCGCAGCCAGGACTGGGCCGAGGACTGGACCCGCGATCGACGCACCTTCGGCCCGCTGACGCAGGATCTCCTCTCCCAGGAGACCTCGGGCCGTCGGCTGCTGATCGGGACGGATCTGTACGGCGAGGCCCCGGAGTCCCCGGCCCGCCGGGTCCTGAACCGGTGTGCGGAGATCGCCCGGATCTCCGCCCGACCCCACGGCATCGAGCGCACCTACCTGACCCCGCAGCATCAGCAGCACAACGCCCTGGCTGCGCGGTGGATGCGCGGGGCCGGTCTGCGCACCTGGGTCGACGCCGCGGGCACTCTGCACGGTCGGCTGGAGGCCCCCGAGCAGGCGCCAGGCGTCCCCGTCCGGATCCTGTACCTCGGCTCCCACCTGGACACGGTCCCCGACGCCGGGAAGTACGACGGGATCCTCGGGGTGGTCTCGGCCATCGAAGTGGTCTCCCGGTTCCGCCGCCAGGCCGCGCGCCTGCCGTTCTCCCTGGAGGTGCTGGCCTTCGGCGACGAGGAAGGCGTCCGCTTCGGGGCCACCCTGTTGGGCTCGCGGGCCCTGGCCGGCACCTGGGACGACGCCTGGCTGGAGCTGGCCGACGAGCACGGGACCACCATGCACCAGGCCTTCCTGGACTTCGGTCTGGACCCGCAGGCGGTGGGTTCGGCCGCCCTGAACCCGGAGCAGGCCGTGGGCTACCTGGAGACGCACATCGAGCAGGGTCCCCTGCTGCAGGAAGCCGACCGGCCGCTGTCTGTGGTCACCTCCATCTCCGGGGCGCGCCGGTTCCGCATCACTGTCACCGGCGAAGCTGCCCACGCCGGCGGCACCCCCTACGCGCGGCGCCGCGATGCCCTCATCGGGGCCAGTCGGGCCGTCCTGGCCATCAACGCGGTGGGCCTGGCCCAGGACGTCGTGGCCACGGTGGGGGAGCTGTCCGTCATCGGCGGGGCCGTGAACGTGGTGCCCGGGACCGTGGAGTTCTCCCTGGACCTGCGCGCCCCGGACGACCTCTCCCGGGACACGGCCTTCGAGACCATCCGCGCCGAGCTGGAGATCCTGTGCGCGGAGGCAGACCTGGGTCTGAACATCGAGCAGACCCATAGCGCCCCCGGGGCCGTGTGCGACGAGCGGTTGATGGGCGCGGTGCGCCACGGCATCGCCGCCGCCGAGCAGCGAGCCGGCGGCCCGGCCGAGACCGCACCGATGGAGCTGTACTCCAAGGCCGGGCACGACGCCATGGCCCTGGCCGAGGCCGTGCCGGTGGCCATGGTCTTCGTCCGCTGCCTGGACGGCATCAGCCACCACCCCGGGGAGTCCGTGCGGCCCGACGACGTCGCCCTGGCCCTGGACGCTGTGGAAGAAGCAGTGCTCGAGCTGGCCCGCCAGGAGACCTCGGCGGCGGGAGTAGTCCCCGGGCCGACCGCCGGGTAGGGTGCAGTCCGGTCGGGCAGGAGCCTGGGCCGCAGCAGATCCAGGAGCGTCAGATCATGCCCCAGCACCGCAGCATCGAGGCCAGGATCCGGGACCGCTGGGCCGAGTTCTCGCCCCAGGAGCGCCGCGCCGCCGAGGCCGTCCTGGCCCATCTGGAGGACCTGCCCCTCTACAGCTCCGCGGAACTGGCAGAGATCGCCCAGGTTTCCCCGTCGACCATGTCCCGCTTCTACCGCACCCTGGGCTACCAGAGCTTCGCCCAGGTCCGCGAGCACGCCCGGGCCCTGCGCGCCCAGGGCGTGCCGGTGGACACTCGACCCACCGCCGCAGGCCCCAGCACCCCCGCTCAGCGCCTGCTGGGCAGCAGCGCCCGCGTCGCGTCCTTGGAGCAGCTCCTCTCCGGCCTCACCTGGGCGCGCCTGGTCCAGGGCCTGGCCGAGGCCGAGACCGTGCGGATCGTCGGAGGGCGCAACAGCCACGCCGTCGCCGCCCACCTGCACCACCAGCTGCTGCAGTGCCGGCCCGACGTCCGGCTCCTTCCCGTGCCCGGACAGTCGCTCGCGGAGAACCTGGTCGGGATCGGCCCGCAGGATCTCACCCTCTGGATCGGCTTCCGGCGCCGGCCCCGAGGCTTCCGAGCGGCCTTGGAGCACGACGCCGCGGGGTCCGGCACCACCGCCCTGCTCGCAGACCCGTCCGCACAGGACCTCGCCGCGCTCGCGGACCTGGCCTTGGAATGCCCCATCCAGGGCGAAGGACCCTTCGACGACTACGCGGCTCCCATGGCGCTGTGCGCGCTGCTGGCCGACGACGTCCTGCGCGCCCTCGGCGCAGGAGGACGCGCCCGCATCGAGGAGATCACCGCCTCCTACGCGGTCCTCGGGGAGCTGGAGGACTGACGACCGCGTCCGACCTCATCGGAGCGCGTTCCCGGGCCCGGAAACCTGCTCTTAAGGCCGAACAGCTCGGGAGGACTCGCGGGCCTGGTTCGCTCGCGGAACAGCCGCAGACTCGAGGAACAGCACGGTCTCGGGCTCCGCACCAGGCATCCCCTCGTGGCGCGCCGGCCCTGATTCTTCCGCCGCTACCAACTCGCCCGCCACCAGGAGAGCCCGACATTCCCCGGCACCCGGCTCCGTCCGACCCCAGGACCCCGGTCGACGCCTTATCTCTCGAGCCCTGGGGTTGGGGCTGGTCGTCGACGAGGACATCGCCGACGTGGTGCGCGCCCACGCCCGCCTGGGGTAGTCGCCCTCTGTGTCTCTCGACTCCTCCCGGCGGGGGCTGAATATTCAGCCGTCCCGAGAACTTGGTCCGCTCGTGCGGTAGCTGAATCTTCAGCTCGCCCGAGGGCGCCTGAATATTCACTTGGGGTCAGCGCACGGTCATGGTCTGCGGCAGCTGAAATTTCAGCTCCGGGGGCGGTGCTTGAATATTCAGCTGCGCCGAACATCGTCATCGGCTGGGCGGGTTGAAAATTCAACCGGGCCAGGCGGGGGGCTTATCCGGTACCGGCGCGGGCCGGCCATGGTCGTCCGGAGGCGGGGCGACGAGTCAACCCAGTCAGGCGGGCATGGGCGCCACAGGCCGGGGGGACCGGGTCACTCCAGCAGCTGCGCCATCCGGTACTTCACCAGGGTCCGCAGGTAGAGGGAGGTGCGGGTGCGCAGCACGCCCGGGCACAGGCGGATCTCCTCGGAGACCCGGTACAGGTGCTCCTCATCCCGGGCCACCACCCGCACCAGCAGGTCCGTCTCCCCGGCCGGGGCCTGCACCTCCACCACCTCCGGGATCTGGGTCAGCCCCGCCACCGTGTCATCGATCTGGCGCTGATCCAGCTCCACCGCCACGTGCGCGCTCACCCGATACCCCAGTGATTCTGGCTCCACGCGCACACTGGGGGAGCGCAGCGCCCCACCGGCCTGCATCCGCTCCAGATGCGCCTGCACCGTGCGTCGGGCCAGGCGCGTGCGCTCCGCGATCGCCACCACCGTGGCCCGCGGATGCTCCTCCAACACCCGCAGGATCCGCAGATCCGTCCGATCCAACGACGCCGGCGCGCCCGCCCCACCCCGTGTGTCCTGAGGCACCAGAAACCCTTCCGTTGAACGATCTGCGCAGAAACAGTCACCGCCACCCGCGCAGAGTGAGCAGAATGAGCACCATTCTGGCACAGGGTTGCCCACTCTGCAGAGGGTCCCCACCATGGAGAGGTCCCACCCGCCGTCGTCGTCTCATCCCCGGAGGTTCGCAGCCAGGACCCCGGGGTCAGAGCTCGACGGCGCACCCACGACCGCGAAGGACCCATCCGCCCGATGTCCACCACCACCGCACCCGAGCGCGCCCAGCCGCCGCAGGGCTCCGCCTCACCCGCGCCCGCCCGCCGCAACTCGCCCGGGCGCGTCATCTTCTCCAGCCTCATCGGCACCACCGTGGAGTACTACGACTTCTACATCTACGCCACGGCCGCCGTGCTGGTGTTCCCCTCCCTGTTCTTCCCGCACCAGTCCGGCATCACCGGTCTGCTCGCCTCCTTCGCCGTGTTCGGCGTCGCCTTCATCGCCCGACCCCTGGGCTCCGTGATCTTCGGGCACCTCGGGGACCGCCTCGGGCGCAAGAACACCCTCGTGCTCGCGCTGCTGCTCATGGGCGGCGGCACCTTCCTCATCGGCTGCCTGCCCACCGCGCTGACCCCCGGCTGGGAGGTCGCCGCCCCGACCATCCTCGTGCTGCTGCGCTTCGCCCAGGGCATGGCGCTGGCCGGGGAATGGTCCGGCGCCGTCCTGCTCGCCACCGAGAACGCTCCCGTCGGCAAGCGCGCCCTGTACGGCTCCGTCCCGCAGCAGGGGGCCCCGGCCGGCTTCATCGTCGCCAACGGGCTGTTCCTGATCATCACCTCCCAGATGGCTCCCGAGTCCTTCGAGACCTGGGGCTGGCGCGTGCCCTTCTGGGGTTCGGCCATCCTCGTGTTCGTGGGCCTGTGGACCCGGATGAAGCTGCTCGAATCCGAGTCCTTCACCCGCGTGCAGGAGAGCGGGAAGGTCGCCAAGATGCCCGCCCTCGAGGTGCTGCGCCGCTCCTGGAAGACCGTGGCCATCGGAACGATCGTCGCCGTGTCCAACTACGTCACCTTCTACTTCCTCACCACCTTCACCCTCACCTACGGCACCACCGCCGCCACCGAGGACGCCGCCCGGGCCGCCGCGGAGAGGACCGGCAAGGCCTTCGACGCCGCCTCCTTCGTCCCCGGGCTCGGCTTCAGCCGCTCGGAGTTCCTGCTGCTGATGATCGGCGCGGTGCTGCTGCTGGTCGTCGGCAACGTGGTCGGCGCGGTGCTCGCCGAGCGGTGGGGTCGGCGCAAGGCCATGATCGGCTTCCACGTGGTCGTCGCCGCCTTCGGGCTGGCCGTGCCGGGGCTGCTGCGCGGCTCCGACGGCGAGGTGTTCTTCGCCCTGGCCCTCGGGTTCTTCGTCTTCGGGCTGATCTTCGGGCCCCTGGGCGCCCTGCTCTCCGAGCTGTTCCCCGCCAACACCCGGTACACCGGCAGCGCGCTGTCCTACCACATCGCCTCGATCCTCGGGGCGGCCGTCGCCCCGTTCATCTTCATCTGGCTGTGGGGCATCACCGGCGACATCCGCCTGGTGGGCCTGTACGTGGCCGGTGCCGCGGTGCTGTCCATCATCGCGCTGCTGTTCGTCCAGGAGCACACCTCCACCCAGGACCTGGCCGAGCGGATCCACGACTGACCCGGACCGGATCAACCTGCCCGGCATGACGGAAGGCCCCGCGCCCCATCGAGCGGAAGCTCGAACGGAGGCGCGGGGCCTTCTCGCGTCTCGGGCCGGCCGTAGCCGGGGGAGTGCGGGGCCTCAGTGGTCCCCGGAGACCTCCAGATCCGTGCCGTGCTCCACCGGGCGGACCCAGCCGTAGATCGCGGCGGCCAGGGAGAACAAGGCGGTGAAGCCCAGGAAGATCTGGCCCCACAGCACGAAGTCCGGGTTGTCGGTGGGCATGGCCCACAGGAACAGGGCGACCCCGACGCAGAACACGGCGATCAGGATGAAGCCGGTGACGTGGGCGGGCTGCTTCTGGCGCTGCTCGGACAAGAGGGGTACCTCCGGGAAGGATCGGCGGGACGGATGCTCAGTCACCAGGGTACGGCATCCCCGGGGCCCGCGGTGAGGTAGCATATCCCCTCGAGCAAGGGAGTATCCCCACCACCCCGCAGACGTCAGCACGTCGGGCACCGTCGCCCGGCCGGATGCGGGGGCCGCCCCGCCGTCGTCGGGCCCCAGCGCACCAGCGCGGAGCCGACACAGCACGGCAGGGACGGCGGGAGAGACTTGTGCGGCTTGCCGCACCCACCTCACCCACCCCTGAAAGCCCGAGGAGGCTTCGTGGAGATCTCCGCGCTGCAGTGGACTATCACCATCTGCGTCATCCTGGCCCTGCTGGCCTACGACTTCATCTTCCACGTGCGCAAGGCGCACGAACCCACCATCAAGGAAGCGGCCATCTGGTCCGCCGTGTACGTCGGCATCGCCCTGCTGTTCGGCATCCTCATCTTCTGGATGGACGGCGCCCAGTACGGGGCCGAGTACTACAGCGGCTACATCACGGAGAAGGCCCTGTCCGTGGACAACCTCTTCGTCTTCCTCATCATCATGGCCTCGTTCAAGGTGCCGCGGGCGGACCAGCAGAAGGTCCTCCTGTTCGGCATCATCTTCGCCCTGATCATGCGCACCGTGTTCATCTTCGTCGGTGCCGCGGCCATCAACCGGTGGTCCTGGGTCTTCTACCTCTTCGGCCTGATCCTCATCTACACCGCCGGCAACCTCGTCAAGGACGAGGTCACGGACAAGGACGAGGAGAACGAGGCGGACAACATCGTCATCCGCCTGGCCAAGCGGTTCATGCACACCTCCGATGAGTATGACGGCGACAAGCTGTTCACGCACATCGACGGCAAGAAGGTCATGACCCCGATGCTGCTGGTCATGGTCGCCATCGGCGGCACCGACCTGCTGTTCGCCCTGGACTCCATCCCCGCGATCTTCGGGCTCACCCAGGACCCGTACATCGTGTTCACCGCGACCGCCTTCTCCCTCATGGGCCTGCGCCAGCTGTACTTCCTCATCGACGGGCTGCTGGACCGACTCATCTACCTCTCTTGGGGCCTGTCCGCGATCCTCGCGTTCATCGGCGTCAAGCTCATCCTGCACGCCCTGCACGAGAACACGCTGCCGTTCGTCAACGACGGCGAGCCCGTGCACGTCGTGGAGGTCTCCACGGGGCTGTCCCTGATCGTGATCATCGGGGTGCTCACCGTGACCGTGCTGGCCTCCCTGTTCACCCCCAAGGGGCAGGCGGTGCGCGCGATCAACGGCGCCCGGGAGGCCGCCGAGGCTTACCTGAACCTGCCCGACGACGCCCCCGACGCCGAGCGCATCCGGCTCAGCGCCAAGCTGGAGAAGCACCGGCGCAAGCTGCCCGGCATCAAGCAGAAGCACCGGGACGAGCTGATCGAGTCCGAGACCCGATACCGGGACCTGCTCGAACGCGCTCGCGGGGAGCACGAGGCCTCCTCCGCCTCCTGACCCCGCCTTCCCTCCGATCCGCGGCCCCGTCCGCGCCGCCCCTGACCCGGGTGGTGCGGGCGGGGCCGCTTCGATCTGTCAGTCGCCCCTCCTAGCGTTTCGAACACATCTTCGAAACGAGGGGGTTCCATGGTTACGGCACGGGTCAGGACGACGACGGCGGGCCAGCCGCTGCGCGTGGAGATCGACGGTGCGCGGTACCGGGTCGCGGCGGACCCGGTGCAGTGGTTCGAGCGCCGGGCGTGGTGGGAGGAGGTCACCCGTGCCCCGAAGGACCGATGCCCGCACCTGGTGGACCGGGAGCTATGGCAGGTGCAGGTGGCCCCGGAGGCGGGGTCGGGCTCCGGGCGACGCCGCGCCGGGGCGGCGGCGTCCTCCCAGGTGGCGGCGGAGGACCTGCGTACGATCTCCCTGGAAAGGGACCGCAACACGGGGACGTGGATCCTCCTGGGTCGGTACTCTTGACCAGGACATCCATCACCGATGCTGGGGAGAACATGAAACTGGGACGCGCTTACGTGGAGAGCCTCTTCGAACAGCACACGGGCATCTACACGTGGGTGGAGATCGAGGGGCAGCGGTACTACCTCCGCGAGCTCGGCACCGCCTCCGTGGTGGACACCGACTTCTTCCACAGCGGCCTGGTCCGCGAGCAGATCAACTACTTCTCCGGGGTGGGTCAGACCGAGCTGACCCACCCCCGCAAGATCATCCCCACCATGCCCATCAAGCCGGGCAAGATCCTGTGCATCGGGCTGAACTACCACGACCACGCCGCCGAGGTGGGTGTGCAGATCCCCGAGCACCCCACCGTGTTCACCAAGTTCCGCAACGCCCTGGTGGGCCCGGCCGACCCCATCGCCCTGCCCCCGGAATCCCAGAAGGTGGACTACGAGGCGGAGCTGGCCGTGGTCATCGGCAAGAACGTGCGCCGGGCGGACGAGGCCCAGGCCCTGGAGGCCATCGCCGGGTACACCATCCTCAACGACGTCTCCGTGCGGGACTGGCAGGGCCGCACCTCCGAGTGGTTCCAGGGCAAGAACTGGGACAACTGCACCCCGGTGGGCCCGTACGTGGTCTCCCGAGACGAGGTGGATCCGGTCGCGGGCCTGCGCATCGAGTGCCTGATCGACGGGGAGACGGTCCAGTCCGGGACCACCGCGGACATGATCTTCACCCCCGCCCAGCTGGTCTCCTACATCTCCACCTTCATGTCCCTGGAACCCGGGGACGTCATCGCCTGCGGCACCCCCGCTGGGGTCGGCATGTCCAAGACGCCGCGCCGCTGGCTGCGCCCCGGCGAGGAGGTCACCACCCGCATCGAGGGCATCGGGGAGATCACCAACATCTGCCGTCCCGAAGCCGAGACCGAGGACCACTTCCAGGACAAGGCGTGGTGGGGTCCGGTGCTCTCCGAACGGGAGGCCGATGCCGCCACGGGCTGCTGGACCGAGGATGACTGAGCAGAGACGACGGGGTGGGGGTCCGGTGCTGAAGCTCTGCGTCAACGGCGCCAGAACACCTGCGGAGCATCCGCTGCTCAGCGCGGATCCCGCGGACCTGCTCGACGACGCCGTGGAGGCAGCGGCCTTGGGTGCGGGTCCCGTGCATCTGCACCCTAAAGACCGGGCCGGACGGGACAGTCTGCGTGCTGAAGATGTGGCGCGGTGGGTCGGTGCCTTCCGTCGAGCCCTCCCACGCATCCGGATCGGCGTGACCACCGGCGCCTGGGCTGAGACCGAGCCTGCTGCGCGGATCGAGCGCATCCGGTCCTGGACCGCGCTGCCGGACTTCGCCTCGGTGAACTGGCATGAAGACGGCGCCGAGGAGTTGGCGTCTGCTCTCCTCGCGCGGGGGATCGCCGTGGAGGCTGGTCTGTGGGACGCCGGGGCCGCCCGGGCATGGGTGGACTCGCCCCTGAGGCGGCGCTGCCTCCGTCCACTGCTGGAGGTCCAGGACCTCCCGGCTCCCCGCGCTGCAGCAGAGGCGCACGAGATGCTGCAGGTGGTGCGCGAGAGCGCACCAGAGTCCGTCCCCCTCCTGCACGGGGAGGAGCGCAGCGCCTGGCCCGTGCTGCGCATCGCCCGGGAACAGCACCTGGATACCCGGATCGGCCTGGAGGACACGCTGGTGCTGCCGGACGGAACCTCCGCCGCGGGAAACTCCCAGCTGGTCGCCTCCGTGCTGCGCATCTCGGCAGCGGGCGCGCCGTCGGCAACCTCCGATTGACTTAAGATTCGAACACCTGTTCGATAACGGGTGTGACGTTCCCGCACCTGGTCTCCTACAGCGCCTACAGCGCGCACTACGGCGTGTGCACGCCGGAGGAGATCGTCGCGGCCGCCGCCGCCCACGGAGCCACCCACGTAGGGCTGACCGACCGGAACGGGCTCTACGGCGCCGTCAAACACGTCCGGGCCTGCCTGGACCACGGCATCGCCCCCATCCTCGGGGTGGACCTCGCGCTCGCGGACCCGGCCCGCCAGCGCCTGATCGGGCGGATCGTGATCCTGGCCGAAGGCCACGACGGCGGAGGAGGCTACGGGGACCTGTGCGCCCTGATCTCCCGCGCCCACGGCGAGCACCGGGCCGCGCCCCTCGGCGACTCGCCCCACCCGGGGGAGGCGGTGGGCAGCGTCGGACGTGGCGGCCTCCCGCCCCTGCGCGCCCGGCCCCACCTGAGCCTGGCGGACCTCGCCGAAGCCGCGGCCGCCGGGCACGGCCGGTTCGTCGTGCTGCTCGGCCCGGACTCCGACGTCGGGCGCCTGGCCGCCGCCCGCCGATACCGCCGGGCCCGGGCGGCCCTGGCCGCCTGGCGCGCCGCGCTGGGGGCCCACCGGGTGCGGGTGCACCTGGTGGATCGGCTCACCCACCCCGGCGCCCCCTACGGCCTGTCCCACGCCGCCCGCCTGGCGGACCTGGCCGCCGAGGCAGGGGTGCTGGCGGTGCTCAGCAACGCCGCCCGCTACGCCACCGAGGACCAGGCCGTCACCGCGGACGTGCTCGACGCCGCCCGCGGACTCACCCCGCTGGGCGAAGCCCACCACCAGCCCAACGGGCAGGGCTGGCTGAAGGATCCGGCTGCCATGCACCGCATCGCCGGGCGCATCGCCGCGGCGGCCACCGGCCCGGTGAGCGTGGCCGGGCTGCTCGGGGCCACCGCCGAAACCGCCCAGCGCTGCGCCCTGAGTCCCGCCGCGGACCTCGGCTACGGCACCCCCACCGTCCCGGAGGCGCACCTGACCGGCACCCGGGACACCCCCATGCGGGAGCTGCGGGCCCGATGCGAGGCGGCCCTGCACCGGATCTACGGGGCGGAAGCGCAGCGCACCGTGCGCGGGCCCGGCATCGCCACGACCCACTGGGAGAGCCCCCGGGGGCGCATGGAACGGGAGCTGGCCGTCATCGAGACCCTGGGATTCAGCTCCTACTTCCTCACCGTCGCCCATGTCTCCCGGCTCATCGGGGGGCTGGGCATCCGCCACGCCGCCCGCGGCTCCGGGGTCTCCTCCCTGGTCAACCACCTGCTCGGGATCTCCGTGGTGGACCCCCTGGAGTACGGGCTGGTCTTCGAGCGGTTCCTGTCCACCGAGCGCTCGACCCTGCCGGACATCGACATCGACGTCGAATCCGCCCGCCGCCACGAGATCTACCGGGCCGTGTTCGAGCACTACGGGTCCCAGCGGGTCACCCTCATGTCCATGCACAACGGGTACCGGGCCCGCGGGGCGGTGCGCGACGCCGCCCGCGCCCTGGGCCTGGAGCAGGCCACCACGGACCGGATCGCCCGGGCCATCTGGCGCATCCCCGCCGGGCGGCTGCGCGAGCAGCTGGCCCACCAGCCCGAGCTGGTCGGGCTGCGGGACGAGGCCGCGCGCAACCCGCGGGTGGACCTGCTCATCGACCTCGTCGAGCGTCTGGACCGTCTGCCGAGGCACCTGTCCATACACCCGTGCGGGGTGATCCTCTCCAACGCCTCCCTGCTGCGGCGCACCCCGGTGCAGCCCTCCGGCATCGGCCTGCCCATGAGCCAGTACGACAAGCACGACATGGACCCGATGGGCCTGCTCAAGCTGGACATCCTGGGGGTGCGGATGCAGTCCGCGATGGCCCACACCCTCGAGGAGATCGAGCACACGCTGGGACATCGCCCGGACCTGGAGGCCGTGGACACCCGGGATGAGGAGACCTTCGAGCTGATCCGCTCCACCCAGACCCTGGGCTGCTTCCAGATCGAATCCCCGGGGCAGCGGGAGCTGATCGGGAAGATGCAGCCGCGGGAGGTCGGGGACCTGATCATCGACATCTCCCTGTTCCGCCCCGGGCCCATGCACTCGGACATGGTCCGGCCCTACCTGGAATCCCGTCACGGCTTCGCGACTCCCGCCCTGATCCACCCGGACCTGGCCCCGTACCTGCGGGAGACCGGCGGGGTCATGGTCTTCCACGAGCAGATCATCAACATCGTGGATCGGATGACCGGGTGCGGGCTGGCCGCCGCGGATGAGCGCCGTCGCACCCTCGGCGGCCCGCGGGAGCCGGAGACCGAGGCGTTCTTCCGGAAGGCCGCCGCGGCCCGCGGGTACCCCGGGCCCGTGATCGACCGGGTGTGGGAGGCCCTGGCGGCCTTCGGCTCATTCGGCTTCTGCAAGGCCCACGGCGCGGCCTTCGCGATCCCCACCTACCAGTCCGCGTGGCTGAAGACCCACTACCCGGCGCACTTCATGGCCGGGGTCCTGCAGCACGACCCCGGCATGTACCCGCAGCGGCTGCTGCTGGCCGACGCCCGCCGGATGGGGGTGGGTATCCTGCCGGTGGACGTCAACCGCTCCGGGACCAGCTACCGGGTGGAGCGCCGGGGGAGCGCCGAGCACGCGGAGCCGGGGCGGGCGCGGGACTGGGCGATCCGGCTGCCCCTGACCCAGGTCTCCGCGCTGTCCGCCGCGGAGATCGACCGGATCATCGCCGGCGCGCCGTACACCTCCGCGGCGGATCTGCGGGCCCGGGTCCGCCCGCACCGGCCCTCCCTGGAGCGCCTGGCCGCGATCGGCGCCCTGGACCCGGCCGTGTTCGACGGCGTCGCCGCGCCCGGGCAGTGGGCCGAGGGGCAGCGGGACGAAGGACAGCGGAGCGAGGACCGGCGGGCGACGTCGGCGCACGCGATCCCGCTGCAGCTGGCCCTGCCCCTGGGCGCTGCGGAGAACCCGCCCCCTCCACGGGAGAGCGCGGACCTGGCCGCGACCCTGCGCACCGAACTGGACGTGC
Source organism: Rothia sp. BD8 (assembly GCF_044878465.1). Lineage (NCBI taxonomy): Bacteria > Bacillati > Actinomycetota > Actinomycetes > Micrococcales > Micrococcaceae > Rothia > Rothia sp. BD8. Next base: position 39,841 of record NZ_JANJES010000010.1, read on the forward strand.
TGAGCCTGGACGTCTCCGCGCACTTGATGGCCGGGTGGGCGGGCCGGCTCGCGGACTGGCCCCTGACCCGCGCGGCGGACCTGCTGAGCCTGCGCAACAGGACCGAGGTGTGGGTAGCCGGGGTGCGAGTCTCCACGATGACCCCGCCCATGAAATCCGGCAAGCGGGTGGTCTTCGTCTCCGTGGACGACGGCACCGGCTGTGTGGACGCCGCCTTCTTCGACGACGCCCAGGTCCTCTCCGGACCCGAGCTGTTCGGCACCCCCATGCTGCTGATCCGGGGCACCACCCGGCGCACCGGGCCCCGCGGCATCTCCGTGACCGCCCAGCAGGCCTGGGACCTGCGCAAGCTCATGGACGGGGCCGAGCCCCTGCCCTTCGCCCCGGCGCACCCCCGCCCCCTGGCCGCCGGCTGAACAGAACTCCCAGGAGCATCGCCCTACAATGGATCTCCGGGTGGCGCGCATCGCAGCCCGCCGCCGCACGCCTCACACACCCCGCAGCACCCGACCGGGGCCTCCGCACCGACCCCGGCCCCGCGCCGCACCACCGAAGGGATCACCGTGGATCCGGTCCAGACACTCTCCCTCGCGCTGCTCGCCCTCGCCCTCATCCTGGCGATCTGGCGGCGCATCAACATCGGCCTGCTCGCCCTGGCCGCGACCTTCGTCCTCGCCCTGACCGCCCACCTCACCGCCGACGACGTCTACGAGGCCTTCCCCGGCTCGATCTTCGTGCTGCTGGTCGGGGTCTCCCTGCTGTTCGGGCACCTCGAGCGCTCCGGGGCCCTGACCTGGTTCGTGGACCGGGTCTACCGCCTCATCGGGGAGCGCACCCACCTGATCCCCTGGGCCGGATTCCTCATCGGCGCCGTCCTGTCCTCCCTCGGCGCCTTCGCCACCGCACCCATCACCCTGCTCGTGCCGACCATCGCGCACCTGTCCCGCCGCTTCCCCCGCTCCTTCCTCATCAGCGAGCTCGCCGTGGTCATCGGCGCCAACTCCGCCGGACTCTCCCCGCTGAACCCCGCCGGCGCCGTCATCCGCAAGGTCGCCGACCAGCACCACATCAGCTACCAGCCCTGGCTGATCTGGGCCCTGAGCCTGGCCATGGCCGCCGCCGTCGTCCTCGTCCTGCAGATCGGCCTGGCCCGCTTCCGCGGCCCCGCCGCCGGGCAGAACCCCCAGGACATCGCCGCCGACGCCCAGCCCTACACCCGGCCCCTGGTCATCGTCGACGAGGACGCCGCCCGCGGGCTGCGCCCCGCCTACGCCATCACCGCCGCCGCCTCCCTGCTGGTCTTCGTCCTGTTCGTCGTCTTCGCCAAGACCGACGTCGGACTCACCGCCGTCGCCCTGGTCATCGTGCTCCAGCTGCTCTTCCGGCCCGAGGAGAAGAAGCTGCTGCGCTCCGTGCCCTGGCCCTCCGTGCTGCTGCTGTGCGGTCTGCTGACCTACCTCGGCGCCCTGCAGAGCATCGGCACCATGGACACCATCCAGGCCGGCCTGGAATCCACCGGCAGCCAGGTGCTCCTGGTGTTCCTGCTCGCCTACATGACCGCCGCCCTGTGCAACATCGAATCCTCGACCCTCGGGGTCCTCGGCCTGGTCATGCCCCTGGTCTTCTCCGCCTTCGGGGAGAACCCCGCCCTGACCTGGGTGCTCGCCGCCGTCGCCGCCCCCGCGACCCTCACCGTGATGAACCCCATCCACGTCGCCGGGACCCTGATCATCTCCTACACCGACGAACGCGACCAGCAGGCCCTGTTCCGCCGCCTGCTCGCCCTGTCCTTGGGCATCACCTGCGTGGCCCCCGGCCTCGCCGCGATCGTCCCGGCCCTGCTCGTCTGATCCCCCCGCCCTCTCCCCGGGGACCAGGCACGCCCCGGCCAGGAGCGCAGACGGTAGAATCGCCACGGTGCCCGCCCATCCGAGGCCGGCCCGCACCCGAACCAGCACGCCCCCGGTACCGGCGTGCCACCGAACAAGGAGTGAACGCCCATGGCCGCACCGGCCGAGACCCTGCACCTCTACGTCGACGGCGAAGCCCAGCAGGCGACCCCCGGGACCACCGCGGCCGAGCTGTTCGCCGATGAGCAGGACATCGTCGTCGCCCGCATCAACGGCACCCTCAAGGACCTGTCCACCGAGCTGGCCGAAGGCGACGACGTCGTGCCCGTGCGCATCCACGAGCCCGAGGGCCTGGAGGTCCTGCGCCACTCCGCCGCCCACGTCATGGCCCAGGCCGTCCAGCAGCTGCGCCCCGATGCCAAGCTCGGCATCGGCCCCTACATCACCGACGGCTTCTACTTCGACTTCGACGTCGCCGAGCCCTTCACCCCCGAGGACCTGAAGAAGCTCGAGAAGTCCATGATGAAGATCGTCAAGTCCGGGCAGACCTTCCGCCGCCGCGTCGTCACCCACGACGAGGCGCTCGCGGAGATGGCCGAGGAGCCGTACAAGATCGAGCTGCTGGGCCTGTCCCAGGGGCCCGGCTCCGGGGCCGACGCCGCCGAGGGCGCCTCCGTGGAGGTCGGCGAAGGTGAGATCACCATCTACGACAACGTGGACCGCAAGGGCGAAACCGTCTGGAAAGACCTGTGCCGCGGACCCCACCTGCCCAACACCAAGCTCATCGCCAACGGCTACGCCCTGACCCGCACCGGCGGCGCCTACTGGCGCGGGTCGGAGAAGAACCCGATGCTGCAGCGCATCTACGGCACCGCCTGGCCCACCAAGGAGCAGCTGCAGGAGTACAAGGACCGCCTGGCCGAGGCCGAGCGGCGCGACCACCGCCGCCTGGGGGAGGAGCTGGACCTGTTCTCCTTCCCCAAGACCATCGGCCCCGGCCTGCCCGTGTTCCACCCCAAGGGCGGCATCATCCTCCGGGAGATGGAGAACTACGTGCGGGAGCGGCACATCGCCGAGGGCTTCCAATACGTGAAGACCCCGCACATCTCCAAGGAGGACCTGTTCTACACCTCCGGGCACCTGCCGTACTACGCCGACGGCATGTTCCCACCCATGGAGGAGGAGTCGGTGAAGTACCGGCTCAAGGCCATGAACTGCCCCATGCACAACGAGATCTTCCGCTCCCGCGGCCGCTCCTACCGCGAGCTGCCCCTGCGGTTCTTCGAATTCGGCACCGTGTACCGGGACGAGAAGTCCGGGGTGCTGCAGGGCCTGACCCGCGTGCGGATGATCACCCAGGACGACTCCCACAGCTACGTGACCAAGGAGCAGGCCCCGGGCGAGGTGCGCCACCTGCTGAACTTCATGCTCTCCCTGCTGCGCGACTTCGGCATGAGCGACTTCTACCTGGAGCTGTCCACCCGGGACACCGAAGGGGAGAAGAAGGACAAGTTCATCGGCACCGACGAGCAGTGGGAGGAGGCCACCGCCATCCTGCAGCAGGTGGCCGAGGAGACCGGGCTGGACCTGGTCCCGGATCCGGGCGGGGCCGCGTTCTACGGGCCCAAGATCTCCGTGCAGGCCAAGGACGCCATCGGGCGCACCTGGCAGATGTCCACCGTGCAGTACGACTTCAACCAGCCGGCCCGCTTCGGCCTGGAATACCAGGCCGCCGACGGCACCCGGCAGGAGCCGGTGATGATCCACTCCGCGAAGTTCGGCTCCCTGGAGCGGTTCTTCGGCGTGCTCACCGAGCACTACGCCGGGGCCTTCCCCGCCTGGCTGGCGCCGGTGCAGGTGATCGGGATCCCCGTGGCCGAGGCCTTCAACGACTACCTGGCCGAGGTGGCCGCGAAGCTGCGCGCCGAGGGCATCCGCGTGGAGGTGGACGAGAGCACGGACCGCTTCCCCAAGAAGATCCGCAACGCCGCGAAGGAGAAGGCGCCCTTCGTGCTGATCGCCGGGGGAGAGGACGCCGAACACGGCGCGGTCTCCTTCCGCTTCCGCGATGGCTCCCAGGACAACGGCGTGCCCGTGGACGAGGCGGTGGCCCGCATCGTCGAGCACGTGCGCTCGCGCAACAACGCGGACCCGACGGCGGCCTGAGTCGGGTCACCGCGCCGAGCCGTCACGGGCGTGGGTTCTGGAGGCTCCAGAACCCACGCCCGTGACGGCTCGCGTTCCTCAGCCCTCCTCGGTCAGGCGGTCGATGAACCCGCGGGCGTTGGCGAGGGTCCGCTCCCGGCGGTCCTCCACGGTCATGGTCTCCTCCATCTGACGGACCCCCTCCGGGCGGCGTCGGCCCAGGGTGTAGTCCGTGCAGCGCAGGTCCTGGCACAGGTAGGTGCCCACCGAGCTGTAATGGCCCTTCCCGCCCTTGGCGGAGGGGCGCGCTGCCGAGAACAGGGACACCCCGGAGCCGGAGTGCAGGGTCAGGCAGAACTGGCACATCTGCGCCGATCCCCGCCCGCGGTTGGTCGCTTTGGTCAGCACGACCCCGCGCAGGGAGCCGTCCTCCTGGGGCACCACCGCGTAGCCGCGCTGCGGAGACTTCGGGTCGATCCACCCGAGGAAGACCTCCGCCTCCCAGTCCCAGGAGCCCAGCCCCGCCGGCAGGTTCAGGCGGGAGGCCTCGCCCTTGGTGCAGTTGATGAAGCTGGAGCGGATCTGGGATTCGGTCAGAGGGCGCATGGCTCCCAACCTATACCCGGCCCAGCGCCGACGGTCGGGCAGGTTCACCGGCCGCCGAATCCGCCGCCGTCGCACACCACCGGCACGGGCGCGCCACGGGCTAGTCTGGGAGCCATGAGCCAGCCGCAGGACACGGACCAGATCACCGACGACTTCCAGCTGCCCGGCGTGCCGGACGCCTTCCAGCGGCTGTGGACCCCGCACCGTCGGGCCTACGTCTCCGGCGGGCAGCAGGACTACGACGAGCACACCTGCCCCTTCTGCGCCGCCCCCACCCGCAAGGATGAGGACTCGCTGATCGTGCACCGCGGCAAGCACGCCTTCGTCGTGCTGAACCTCTACCCGTACAACCCCGGGCACGTGCTGGTCTGCCCGTACCGGCACATCGCCGACTACGACGAGGCCACCGAGCAGGAGACCGCGGAGATCGCCCGGTTCACCCAGATCATCATGGGCGTGCTGCGCGAGCAGTCCCACGCCGCCGGGTTCAACATCGGGATGAACCAGGGCAAGATCGGGGGAGCGGGGATCGCCGCGCACCTGCACCAGCACATCGTGCCCCGTTGGAGCGGGGACACCAACTTCCTGCCGATCGTCGCCGGCACCAAGACCGTCACCCAGACCCTCGCCGAGATCCGCGAGCTGCTGGCCGGGGCCTGGCCCGCCGACGACGACGCCTGAACCGGGCCTTGCCTCAGCGCCCCCACTTCGGTGCGGCCGGACGCCAGGCCCGCAGCTTGCCCAGCAGCTCCTCCGGCTCGCTCGCCACGATCAGCCGATTCCGGAAGGACTCCCGGATGAACCCGCGGGCCACCATCTCATCCAGCATCGCCAGCATCGGGGACCAGAAGCCGCCGACGTCGTAGACCGCCACCGGCTTGCGGTGGAAGCCCAGCTGCTGCCAGGTCCACATCTCGAACAGCTCCTCCAGGGTCCCGGCCCCGCCGGGCAGGGCCACGAAGGCGTCCCCGAGTTCGTTCATCCGCTGCTTGCGCCGGTGCATATCCGGGACGATCTCCAGGGCATCCAGCCCCTCGTGGGCGATCTCCCCGCGCACCAGACCCTCCGGGATGACCCCGCGCACCTGGCCGCCGGCCGAGCGGGCGGCATCGGCCACCACGCCCATCAGTCCCACGTTCCCGCCGCCGTAGACCACCCCGAGGCCCTCCCGCGCCAGGTGCTCGGCCAGGCGGCGGGCCTCGCGGGCGAAGGCCGAGTCATCACCCAGGGCTGAGCCGGTGAAGATCGTGATGGCCGACAGGGCCGGGGCGTCGGGATCGTCGTGCTGCTCGGTGCTCATGCGCTCATGCTAACCACCGCCCCGCCCGACCGAGCCGCCCGGAAGGGTGGGCCGGGGTGAAGAACGGGTGAACATCCCGCGGGGAGCGCGTCACCCCCAGAGGGCGGTGCCGCACCCGGCGGGTCGTGCGGTCACCGCCGGAGCACGACCTCGCGGTGCTTGAACTCCGCGGTGCTGACCAGCGCGGGCGCCTCACCGACGGCGCGGGAGAGGGCCAGGAACGGGCCCGCCGCCCCCAGCAGCTCGCCTCCAGATGATTCGATCTCAGGTACAGATTGATCGGCGAAACCTTTGACCTGTTGCAGAGGTTGAGTGGTGTCCCTGTCTAGCGCGGCGTAGATCCGCGCCATCACGGGGGACGGTTCCCACGCCTGATGGACGAGCTCCACGCCGTCCAGGGAGGATCCCACCTCCGGGGGCGCGTACCCCGCTGCTCCGGAGACACCGCTCGAGACTTCGCCGGACACACCGCCCGGAACGGCCTCAGCGGTACTGTCCGACGCCGCGCCCGCCGTCGGGCCCTGTGCAGCGCCCCAGTCGGCCAGCAGCCGCCGGGCAGCCCGCACCGCACTGTCGTGCGCGGCGTCGAGCTCCTCCGCCGGCCGCGGGGCGGCCCACGCCCGGTGCTTGGTCCGCACCTGCTTGAACTGGGTCAGCCCCAGCTCGCTCCCCACGGCGTCCTCCACTCGGCGCACCAGGATCCCGTCTGGGGCCAGCGCGATCCAGGTGGCCCGGGCCGCCGCCTGCTGATCCAGGCGGGTCACCTGGGAGCGCTCATGGGCCGTGCCCACCTTGGAGGCGGCATCCGGGAAGGTCGCGATGTACAGCCAGTGCGGACGGCTCACATAAGCCAGCGCGGCGTCGGTCAGCCGTGCCCCGCGGTGCACCCGGTGCAGGGGCCGGAAGCGGTCCAGGTGCCGACACAGCCCGCACTGCTGGCCGCTGCGGATGCGCTGGTGCTTCGGGCAGGCCACCGTGCGGAACCGCGCCGTGCCCTGCTCATCGACCTCGGCGTGGGCGAAGCCGGCGCACCAGCGCGGCTCGACGCCGTCGGGCACGGGCAGGGCCCGCACCAGCGGGGCGTCCCCGAGGTCCAGCCGGGTCCGCAGCACCGTCCCGCACGGCACGCCGTCCTCCACGGGCTCGACGGCGACCACCGGCTTCCGCTCCCGCCAGGACAGATCCCGCCATACCACCGGGGCACCGTCCAGATCCCGGATGAGCGCGGACCAGGAGGATACGGCCTCACTCATCGGCGCCGGTCCCCTCGGCACCTTCTCCTGCGGCACCATCCCGCTCGGCGTCGTCGTCCACCAGCCCGCGACGGCGCAGCAGCGGTCCGATCTGCGGGTCCCGGCCGAGCAGGTCACGGAAGGACTGCGCCGGATCCTGCTCGGAGCCGCGGGCCAGCAGCCGGTCCCGGAACACCTGCCCGTTCTCCCGGCGCAGCCCGCCGCGGGCGCGGAACCAGTCCACGGTCTCCGCGTCCATCATCTCGGAGAAGATGTACGAGTAGTACCCGGCCGAATAGCCGCCCTCGAAGATGTGCTTGAACATCCCGGTCGCATACCGCGGGGCCACCGGAAGATCCGCCAGCCCGTACCGGGCCAGCACCTCCCGCTCGAACTCCCGCACCTGCTGCGGAGTCTCCAGCGGCTCGGCGTCGGTGCCGCGGGTGTGCCAGGCCATGTCCAGCAGGGCAGCCCCCAGGTACTCCACGGTGCGGAAGCCCTCACCCCACCGGGCCGCCTCCTGCAGGGCGCGTGCGGCCTCGGTCGGCAGCGGCTCGCCCGTCTCGTGGTGGCGGGCGTAGTGGGGCAGCACTTCCGGGTGGAACATCCACATCTCGTTGACCTGCGACGGGTACTCCACGAAATCCCGGGGCACGTTGGTCCCGGCCGCGGTGGGCCAGACCACCGTGCTCAGCAGGGAGTGCAGGGCGTGGCCGAACTCGTGGAACATCGTGCGCACGTTGTCCGCGCTGAGCAGCTTCTCCTCGCCCTGCCCGGGACGGGTGAAGTTCAGGGTGTTCATCACCACCGGGGTCTGGCCGACCCGGGCGTCCCGGGGCACGATCTCGTGCATCCACGCCCCACCCTGCTTGGTGGGTCGGGCCCACGGATCCAGGCCGAACAGCCCCAGCAGGCGGTCCTGCTCATCGCGGACCTCCCAGAAGCGCACCTCCGGGTGGTATCCGGGCAGCTGCGGGCGGGCCGTGAACTGCACCCCGTACAGCCGCGAGGCGGCCGCGAACACGCCGTCGACCAGGGTCCGCTCGAAGGAGAAATATGGGCGCAGCGCCTGGGCATCCACGGCGTAGCGCTCCCGGGCCACCCGCTCCAGCAGCACCGGGACATCCCAGGGCTGGATCTGCCCGGGCTCGACGCCGGCGACCTCCGCCATCACCGCAAGCTCCCGCTGGAACGCCGCCCGGGCCCGCGGGGCCAGCTCCTCGAGCATCCCCAGCGCCCGCTGCGGGGTCCCGGCCACGGAGCGGCGCAGCTGCAGCTCGGCGTGGGTGCGGGCCCCGAACAGCTCGGCCCGGCGGGCCCGCAGCTCAGCGATCCGCGCCGCCGTCGTCAGCAGCTCCGGAGTGCCCGCGGCCCCCTCGTCCCGGGCTTCGCCCCGCCCCCGGTTCACCGAATCCCGCCACAGCCGACGCCGCGTGTCCCGGTCCTGCAGCGAGGACAGCACCGACGGCACCGCGAACAGGTCCTGCACCAGCAGGTAGCTTCCCGGGTGCCCGGCCAGCTGCGCCGCTTCGGCGGCCTGGCGCACCCGATCCTCGGGCAGACCGGCCAGCTGCCTCTCGTCCTCCAGCAGCAGGCCCGCCTGCTCAGCCCCGGCCAGCAGCCCGGCGCCGAACCGGGCGGACAGCTGCGCCAGCTCCTGCTCGATCCGCGCCACCTCGTCCCGGGCGGTCTCCTCGAGGAAGGCCCCGCGGTCCTCGAAGTCCTCGCGCCAGCGCCGCAGCACATGCCGCCGCACCGGATCCAGCCCCTCCTCCTCGACGGCGGCCAGCCGCCGGGCCAGGCGGGGATCCCGGGCGGAGGCCGCCTCATGCTCGGCCAGGGGGCCGGCCCAGCGGCGGTGCAGCTCGAGGACCTCCTCGGTGCCCATCGCACTGATGAAGGTGTGGAAGATCCCGGTGACCCGGGCAAACTGCGCGGCCGCCGTCTCCAGCGGCTCGATCACCGTGGCGAAATCCGCCGGGGCGGGATCTGCGGCGATCCGCTCCCAGGCATCCCGCTGCGCGGCCATCCCGGACCGCAGCAGCTCCTCCAGATCCTCCGGGCCGACCCCGGACAGGTCCGGCAGACCGCCGGGCAGCTCGGACGGGGACAGCAGGGTCGAGGGCGCGGGGGGCTCAGGGGTCACAGGAGTCATGGACCACACCCTAGCGGCTCACCCGCACCCGGCCTCTCGGTAGGATGGTCCCCATGCCTCACCCCCTGCGACCTCGAACCCTCACGCGACTTCTCGGGCAGGGCATCCGCGCCGCCTCCCGCCTGCGCGGCGGCGGCTCCGCCTTCCCCGGGCTGTTCATGGAGAAGGCCGACCCCGGCTTCGTCGCCCGCGAGCTGGCTCGGCTGCCCCACGGCGTCGTCGTGATCTCCGGGACCAACGGCAAGACCACCACCACCAAGATGACCGTGCAGCTGCTGGAATCCCAGGGGCTGCGGGTGTTCACCAACCGCACCGGCTCCAACTTCGTGCGCGGGGTCGCCGCGGCCCTGCTCGGGGAGATGGACCTGCGCGGGCGCCTGGAGGCGGACATCGCCGTGCTGGAGCTGGACGAGGCCCACGCGGTGCACTTCGTGCGGGCCGTGAAGCCCCGCCACGCCCTGCTGCTCAACGTCATGCGCGACCAGCTGGACCGCTTCGGGGAGATCGACACGACCCGCAAGATGCTCACCCAGGTCGTCCAGGCCACCACCGAGTCCGTGGTCCTCAACCGGGAGGACCCCCGGATCCGGCGCATCGCCGCGGACCTGACCCCCGGCACCCGCGCCGTCTACTACGGCCTGTCCGAGCAGCTGCGCTCCCGCTTCCCCTCGGATGATGAGATGCGGGACAAGACCCCGGCCCACCAGGCCGCGGACCTGCCCGAGGCCGACGTCGTGCTGGAGACCTTCGAGGGCACCCGCAGCGTCCTGTCCATCGGCGGACGCGAGGTCACCGCGCAGATCACCCTCTACGGCATCTACAACATCTACAACGCCGCCGGCGCCCTGGCCCTGACCCGCCAGATCATGGGGGACCGGACCGACGAAGCCGCGCTGCTGCGCGCCCTGTCCGAGGTCACCCCGGCCTTCGGGCGCGGGGAGTCCGTCCGCATCGGGGACAGCACCCTGCAGCTGCTGCTGGTGAAGAACCCCGCCGGGTTCCGCCTCTCCCTGGCCTCGGCCACCGGTGCGGATTGGGCCACGATGATCACCATCAACGACGAATACGCCGACGGCCGCGACGTCTCCTGGCTGTGGGACGTGGACTTCGACGTCCTGCGCGAGAGCGGGGTGGACGTCGTGGGCGGAACCCGCGCCTGGGACATGGCCCTGCGCCTGGAGCACGACGACGTCCCCGTGCGCGAGGTGCACCCCGAGCTGTCCGAGGCCCTGCGCGCCTTCCTCGACGGGGCCGGGGACCGCCCGATGCGCGTGTTCTGCACCTACACCTCCATGCTCGCGCTGCGCCGCGAACTGGGGAGGATCACCGACGTGGAGGAGATCTGACGATGACCCAGCGCAGCGCGCCCGCCGCGCAGACCCACCAGCCCGACGACGCCGCGGCCAAGGGCCACCTGCGGATCCTGCAGCTGTACCCCCGGGACATGAACATCTACGGGGACTGGGGCAACGTGCTCTCCCTGTCCCGCCGCGCCCAGAAGCACGGCTACACCACCGAGATCATCGACTACAACCCCGAGGACCGGTTCCCCGAGGACGTGGACATCGTCATCGGCGGCGGCGGCCAGGACTCCGGGCAGTCCGTGATCCAGGAGGATCTGCACGCCATCGCCCCCCGGCTGCGCCGGATGGCCGAGAACGGCGTGCCCATGCTGGTGATCTGCGGGCTCTACCAGCTGTTCGGCCACGAATTCACCACCGTGGACGGGCAGGTCCTGGAGGGCATCGGGATCTTCGACGCCCGCACCGTGGGGGGCAGGCAGCGGCTGATCGGCAACATCGTCCTGGACACCCCGGAGTTCGGGCAGGTCGTCGGCTACGAGAACCACTCCGGACTGACCTACCTCGGCCAGGACGTCCAGCCCCTGGGCACCGTGACCCTGGGACAGGGCAACAACCTCGACGACGCCGGGGAGGGCGCCCGGGTGCACCACGTCATCGGCTCCTACCTGCACGGCTCCCTCCTGCCGAAGAACCCCCGGATCACCGACTACCTGATCGGCCAAGCCGCCCGGCGCCGCTGCGGCTCCTTCGACCCCGAGCCGATCGACGACACCCTGGCCGAGCGCGCCCGCGAGGTCGCCGCCTCCCGGCCCCGCTGAGCACCCGGTCCGGCCTCGCCTCGGCCCGGGGCTGGACAGGCGCACTAGACTGGAGGAAGCCGTGCCCGCGGGTCCGCGCCCACCGGCGCGCCCGCGGCACCCCGACGATCCCCGACGCACGAAGGAGACCCCGTGTCCGGTCACTCCAAATGGGCCACCACCAAGCACAAGAAGGCCGCGATCGACGCCAAGCGCGCCAAGGCCTTCGCCAAGTACATCAAGGGCATCGAGGTCGCCGCGCGCATGGGCGGGGCCGACGTCGCCGGCAACCCGGCCCTGGACCTGGCCGTGTCCAAGGCCAAGAAGAACTCCGTGCCCAACGACAACATCGACCGCGCGATCAAGCGCGGCGCCGGGCTGACCGGCGAGGTCGTGGACTACTCCGAGATCCTCTACGAGGCCCGCGGCCCCCAGGGCTCGGCTCTGTACATCGAGTGCCTGACCGACAACAAGAACCGCGCCGCCGCGGACGTGCGCACCGCGGTGACCCGCTCCGGTGGCACCATGGCCGATCCCGGCTCCGTGTCCTTCATGTTCGAGCGCAAGGGCGTGGCCGAGGTGGCCAAGAAGGACGGGCTGACCGAGGACGACGTCCTGATGGCCGTGCTCGACGCCGGGGCCGATGAGGTCAAGGAGGAGGACGAGGTCTTCGAGGTCATCTCCGAGGCCTCCGACCTGCCCGAGATCCGCAAGGCCCTGGACGCCGCCGAGCTGGAGTACAACAACGACGACCCGCAGTTCCGGCCCACCATGACCGTGGACCTGGACGCCGACGGGGCGAAGAAGTTCCTCAAGCTCGCCGACGCGATCGAGGCGCTGGACGACGTGCAGAACGTCTACTCCAACGTGGAGATCTCCCCGGAGGTCATGGCCCAGCTCGAGGATGCCGAGTAGCACCCGATCCCTGCGCATCCTCGGGGTGGACCCGGGGCTGACCCGCTGCGGGTTCGGCGTCGTGGACATGGACGCCACCCGGAAGGCGAGCCTCGTGCGGGTGGGGGTGGCCGGGACCCAAGCCGCCGACTCCCTGGACGCCCGGGTGCTGCACATCCAGGAGCACGCCCTGGCCTGGATGCGCGAGCTGCGCCCGGACGTCATGGCCATCGAGCGGGTCTTCGCCCAGGAATCCGTGAACACGGTCATCGGCACGGCCCACGCCTCCGGGGTGGTCATCGCCGCGGCCGCCTCCCTCGGCATCCCCGTGGCCTGGCACACCCCCTCCGAGGCCAAAGCCGCGGTGACCGGCGACGGCCGGGCGGACAAGGCCTCGGTCGGGCGGATGGTGACCCGCATCCTGGGCCTGGAGGCCATGCCGCGCCCGGCCGACGCCGCTGACGCGCTAGCCTTGGCGATCTGCCACGGCTGGCGCTCCGGCGGGCTGGGCACCGGCTACGACATGACCGCGGGCGTGCAGACCCACCAGGGCTCGATCCCCGCCCGGGCGACCCGCACCGGGCTGACCCCGGCCCAGCGCGCCTGGCGGGAGGCCGAGCGCTCCGGGCGCCGCGGCGCAGGATCCGGCGGGGTCGGCCGCCGCTGAGCCCTCGGCCGACGCCGAGGCTGGGATTCGCAGATGTGTTCGAATAGGATGGGTCCATGATCTCCACGCTGTCCGGAACCGTGGCCCACGTGGGCCTGCACGAGGCCGTCCTCGAGGTGGGCGGCGTCGGCCTGCTCGTGGCCGCGACCCCGGCCACCCTCGCCGGCCTGAAGGTGGGGGAGACGGCCCGGGTGCAGACCCACCTGGTGGTCCGGGAGGACTCTCTGACCCTGTTCGCCTTCCGCACCGCGGAGGAGCGGGAGGTGTTCACCACGATGCTCGGGGTCTCCGGAATCGGCCCGCGCATCGCCTTGGCCGTGCTGGCCGTGCACTCACCGGCCGACGTCGCCCGCTCGGTGGCCGCCGGAGACGACAAGGCCTTCTCCCAGGTCCCCGGCATCGGCCCCAAGGGCGCCCGGCGGATCGTGCTGGAGCTGGCCGGCAAGCTCGTGCTGCCCGAGGAGGAGCCCGCCCTGCAGGGCGGGACCGGCTCCGCCGACGGGCCCGCCTGGGCCCCGCAGGTCACCGAGGCGCTGATCGGGCTGGGCTGGTCGGAGAAGGACGCCGCGACCGCCGTGGACGGCTATGTGCGCACCGACCCGCAGGCGGCGGACCTGACGGTGCCGGCCGCGCTGAAGGCCGTGCTCGCCGGACTCGGCGCGGCCCGCCGCTGACCCACCGCCACCCAGAGCCCTGCCGCCGCGAGGTGCGGCGCAGGATCGACCACGCGGCGGACCCGCCGGCCCGCCAGGAGGAGCACCCCGCATGAGCCAGCAGCCAGCAACCGGCGGCCCGGCGCCGCACGAGCGCCTCGTGGACGCCCAGGCCGAACCCGAGGACCAGGCCATCGAGGCGGCCCTGCGCCCGCGCACCCTGGACGACTTCGTGGGCCAGCAGCGGGTGCGCGAGCAGCTGTCCCTGGTGCTGCGGGCCTCCAAGCTGCGCGGGCGCAGCGCGGACCACGTCCTGCTCTCCGGCCCGCCGGGGCTGGGCAAGACCACCCTGTCGATGATCATCGCCGAGGAGATGGGCGCCCCGCTGCGCATCAGCTCCGGCCCGGCGATCCAGCACTCCGGGGACCTCGCCGCGATCCTGTCCTCCCTGACCCCCGGGGAGGTGCTGTTCCTGGATGAGATCCACCGGATGTCCCGCCCGGCCGAGGAGATGCTCTACATGGCCATGGAGGACTTCCGGGTGGACGTCGTCGTCGGCAAGGGCGCCGGGGCCACCTCCATCCCGCTGGAGCTGCCCGCCTTCACCCTGGTCGGGGCAACCACCAGGGCCGGGCTGCTGCCGGGGCCGCTGCGGGATCGCTTCGGCTTCACCGGGCACCTGGAGTTCTACGCCGTGGAGGAGCTGGAGCTGGTGCTGCGCCGCTCCGCAGGCCTGCTGGATCTGGACATCTCCGCGGAGGGCTACCGGGAGATCGCCTCCCGCTCCCGGGGCACCCCGCGCATCGCCAACCGCCTGCTGCGCCGGGTCCGGGACTGGGCCTTGGTGCACGACGTCGCCCGGATCGACGCCCGCGCCGCCGGGGCCGCCCTGGACATGTACGAGGTGGACGCCCGGGGGCTGGACCGGCTGGACCGCTCCGTGCTGCAGGCCCTGGTGGGCACCTTCGGCGGGGGACCGGTGGGCCTGTCCACCCTGGCCATCGCCGTGGGGGAGGAGACCGAGACCGTGGAGACCGTCGCGGAGCCCTACCTGGTGCGCGAGGGTCTGATGGGCCGCTCCCCGCGCGGACGCATCGCGCTGCCGGCGGCCTGGGAGCACCTGGGCCTGCCCCGCCCCGAGCAGTGAGCCGACCCCCGGCCGCGACCCCGCGGGAGGGGACGCATTCGGTGGGCACCCAGGCGCGTCCTCTAGGATGGGCGGGACCGTCCACCACCTCCCCGATTCATCGAAGGAAAACATGCACCTGTTCGCTGACCCGTCCGCCGGCACCCTGCAAGCAGCCGAGGGAGGTGCCGCGGGAGGCAACCTGATGTTCCTGCTCATCGCGGTCGTGTTCATCGTGCTCTTCCTGGTGCTGCCGGCCCGCCGGCAGAAGAAGATGCGCCAGGAGATGCAGCGCAAGCAGGAGGCCATGGGCCCGGGCACCCCCGTGATGACCCAGTTCGGCCTCTACGGCACCATCGCCTCCGTGGACCGCGACAACGCCACCGCGATGCTCGAGGTCTCCCCGGGCACCACCGTGAAGGTGCACCTGCAGACCGTGACCACCATCCTCGATGAGAACGGCAACGTGCCGGGCTCCCCGCAGGCCGCGGCCGCCGGGGCCCGCCCCGAACAGGAGGTCACCGGGCAGAACGACGCCGAGGGCACCGGGCAGCAGCAGGTCCGCGGCGGCACCACCGTCAACGGCGAGACCGTCGACCCCGAGGACCCGCGCGGCACCGACCGCTGACCCGCCTCACCCCCTCCCACCCCGCCAGGTGCCGGATGACCGCCTCCGCGCGGCCCGGCACCTGCGCATGAGCACTTCAGGACCTCCCTCCATGGCACGGAAGAACCGCACGGCCGGGGCGCGTCGCGCCCTGATCCTGCTGACCGCGATCATCGCGATCATGATCGGGGCGATCGGGCTGAGCACCGCCAAGTTCGGCGGCAGCTGGACCCCCAAGCTCGCCCTGGACCTCTCCGGCGGCACCCAGATGATCCTCTCCCCGGAATCCACCGACGGCGGGAGCATCTCCTCCGATCAGCTGGACCAGGCCGTGGAGATCATCCGCCAGCGCGTGGACGGGGCCGGGGTCTCCGAAGCCGAGGTCACCACCCAGTCCGGGCGCAACGTCGTCGTGTCCATGCCCGGCGTGCCGGATCAGCAGACCCGCGATCTCATCCAGGCCTCCGCGCAGATGTCCTTCCGCGCGGTGCTGGCCTCCGCGGACGGCAAGCCCGTGCCCGAGGGGCAGCGCACCGACTACGCCAAGCTCAAGGAGCCCACCGAGAAGCCCAAGAACGGCTCCGACCAGAACTGGATCACCCCGGCGCTGCAGAAGGAGTACGAGCTGAAGGACTGCTCGGCGAAGTCCTCCCAGCAGGGTCAGCGGCAGCTGCCCGCGGACCGCGCCGTCGTCGCCTGCTCGGCCGACGGGACGCAGAAGTACATCCTCGGGCCCGTGGAGCTGAAGGGTCAGGACATCAAGGACGCCTCCTTCTCCCAGGTCACCGCCGGCAACGGCATGACCACCACCGGGCAGTGGGGCGTGGACATCACCTTCGACGACGCCGCGAAGAGCACCTTCAAGGACGTCACCACCCGGCTGTACCAGATCTACGGCCAGGACCCGAACAACCCCCGCGCCTCCTTCGCGATCATGCTCGACGACGAGGTGCTCTCCGCCCCGCGCGCCGAAGCCGTGATCGCCGACGGGCAGGCGCAGATCACCGGCAACTTCACCGAGGAGACCGCGAAGAACCTCGCCGAGCAGCTGAAGTACGGGGCCCTGCCCATCAGCTTCCACATCGAATCCGAGCAGCAGATCTCCGCGACCCTGGGCACCGACCAGCTGGAGATGGGCATCATCGCCGGGCTGATCGGCCTGGCCCTGGTCTGCGTGTACTCCCTGTTCCAGTACCGCCTGCTCGGCTTCGTGACCATCGCCTCCCTCGTGGTGGCCGGGGTGATCTCCTTCGCCGCGATCATCCTGCTCGGCTGGGGCATCAACTACCGGCTGTCCCTGGCCGGGGTGGCCGGGCTGATCGTGTCCATCGGGCAGACCGCGGACTCGTTCATCGTCTACTTCGAGCGCATCCGCGACGGCCTGCGCGACGGGCGCAGCGTGCCCTCCGCGGTGGACCACGGCTGGCTGCGGGCCCGACGCACCGTGCTGGCCTCCAAGGGCGTGAACCTGCTGGCCGCCGTCGTGCTGTACTTCGTGGCCGTGGGCAACGTCCGCGGCTTCGCCTTCGCCCTGGGCCTGACCGCGATCGCGGACCTCATGGTGATCTTCTGGTTCACCCACCCGGTCATGGTGCTGCTCTCGCGCACCCGCTACTTCGGGCAGGGCCGCAAGCACTCCGGGCTGGACGCCGAGGCCCTGGGCGCGGTGCCGCTGTACCGCGGGGCCGGGCGACTGCGGGACCCGCAGGACGCCCCGCGGCATCGGCGCCGGAGGAAGGGCGCCGCCTCGGAGGAGCCGGCGGCACCGATGACCATCGCCGAGCGGCGTCGAGCCGAGGCGCGCGCGGCCGAGGACGCGCCGGCGCAGGACGCGCAGGATGAGCAGGACGCGGCGGGCGAGAGCCCCCGCACCGAGCAGACCCCGGGCGCCGGGACCGACGCCGAGGACACGGAAGGAGCCCGCCGTGGCTAGATTCGCCGAGTTCGGCAGCAACCTCTACACCGGGAAGACCTCCATCCCCTTCGTGCCGAAGCGGCGCCTCTGGCTGGGCATCGCCGCGGCCCTGGTGGTCATCTCCCTGCTCATCCCCGTGCTCGGCGGCGGGCTGAAATTCGGCATCGACTTCCGCGGCGGCTCCGAGTTCACGGTCTCGGACGTTGCGAACACCGACGTGAAGATCGGGGAGCAGGCCGTGGCGGACAACGCACAGGCCGAGCACACCGAGGTCACCAACATCGCCCCGGGCACCATCCGGGTCCAGACGGACCAGCTGGATGACGCCCAGACCCTCGCCGTGAAGCAGGCCCTGAAGGACGCCTACCACGTGACCGACGACGAGGTGACCTCCTCCTTCGTCGGACCGTCTTGGGGCGCCGGGGTCACCCGTCAGGCCACCTGGGGGCTGATCGTCTTCGTCGCCCTGGCCACCGTGGGCATGGCCCTGTACTTCCGGACGGTGAAGATGTCCCTGTCCGCGATCGCGGGGCTGCTGTTCACCGTGATCACCACGCTCGGGGTCTACGCCGCGTGCGGCTTCGAGATCACCCCCTCGGCGATCATCGGCTTCCTCACGATCCTCTCGTACTCCCTCTACGACTCCGTGGTGGTCTTCGACAAGATCCGCGAGAACACCCAGGGCTGGCAGACCAACCGGCGGCGCACCTTCGCCGAGGAGGTCAACCTGGCCGTTAACCAGACGCTGGTGCGCTCCATCAACACCTCCGTCGTCGGGATCCTGCCGGTCGGCTCGATCCTGTTCATCGGGGCGTTCCTGTTGGGGGCCGGGACCCTGCAGGACCTGTCCCTGTCCCTGTTCATCGGCATCATCATGGGCACCCTCGGGACGCTGTTCGTCTCCGCCCCGCTCTACGCGGTGCTGCGCGGGCACGAGGCCGGGATCCGCGACCAGACCGCCGCGGTGCTCACGGCCCGTGAGAACGGGCAGGACCCCGAGGAGGAGGCTCAGCCGGAGGCGTCCGAGGGCACCGGCAGCGGGTCCCACCGCGCCGGGGACCCGGAGACGGGGGAGGAGGAGCAGGCGCTGCCGGTGCCGCGCTTCGAGCCGCAGGCCAAGGGTCGGCCCGACAACGGCGCCGTCGTCTGAGCGGGCTTCCGCGGCCGACTACACTAGGTCCATCACACAGACGGGACCCGCCGCAGGCGGGCGCGAGGAGGCCGATGTGAGCACACAGCACGACGGCGAGGGCCACGGGACCCACCGGGTCATGTCCGCGTCCGCGCGCACCCCGGTGCGCCGATCCTTCCCGACCCTGAAGAAGCTCGAACCGGGGGCCGGCACCCTGACCAGCCAGCTGCCGGCCATCTCCCCGGTGCTCGTGCCCCTGCTGCGCACCGTGATGCAGCACAATCCGCAGGAGGACATCGGGCGCATCGAGAAGGCCTTCAAGGTCGCGGACCGGTGCCACACCGGGCAGAAGCGCAAGTCCGGGGACCCGTACATCACCCACCCGGTCGCGGTCACGACGATCCTCGCCGAGCTCGGGGCCTCCGGGGCCACGCTGATCGCGGGGCTGCTGCACGACACCGTGGAGGACACGGACTACACCCTGGAGCAGCTGACCGAGGACTTCGGGGCGGAGGTCGCCGAGCTGGTGGACGGGGTGACCAAGCTGGACAAGGTCACCTACGGCGAGCACGCCCAGGCGGAGACCGTGCGCAAGATGGTCATCGCCATGGCCAAGGACATCCGGGTGCTGGTCATCAAGCTCGCGGACCGGCTGCACAACGCGCGGACCTGGCGCTTCGTCTCCCCGGAGTCCGCGGCCAAGAAGGCCAAGGAGACCCTGGAGATCTTCGCCCCGCTGGCCCATCGCCTCGGCATCAACACCATCAAGTGGGAGCTGGAGGACCTCTCCTTCGCGGCCCTGGAGCCGCGGATCTACGACGAGATCGTGCGCATGGTGGGGGACCGGACCCCCCAGCGGGAGAAGCAGCTGCAGCAGATCCGCACCGGGGTGATCGAGGAGCTCGAGGCCGCCGGCATCGACTGCCAGGTCACCGGGCGGCCCAAGCACTACTACTCCATCTACCAGAAGATGATCCTGCGGGACAAGGAATTCGACGAGATCTACGATCTGCTGGCGATCCGCGTCCTGGTGGACAGCGTGCGGGACTGCTACGCCGCCCTCGGGGTGGTGCACGAGAAGTGGAAGCCCCTGCCCGGGCGCTTCAAGGACTACATCGCCGTGCCGAAGTTCAACACCTACCAGTCCCTGCACACCGCGGTGATCGGGCCCAGCGGACGCGCCGTGGAGGTGCAGATCCGCACCCACGACATGCACCAGAAGGCCGAATACGGCATCGCGGCGCACTGGAAGTACAAGGCCGCCGCCCGCGGGGAGGCCACGGGCCGCGATGCCCGCACGGAGGAGTCCGCCGAGGGCATGAAGTGGCTGCAGTCGCTGATGTCCTGGCAGTCCGAGACCCAGGACTCCTCCGAGTTCCTGGACTCCCTGCGCTACGAGGTCAACGCCCAGGAGGTCTTCGTCTTCACCCCCGCCGGGGACGTGCTCTCCCTGCCGGCCGGCTCCACCCCCGTGGACTTCGCCTACGCGATCCACACGCAGGTGGGGGACCACACCATCGGCGCGCGGGTCAACGGCAAGCTCGTGCCGCTGTCCTCCAAGCTGCAGCACGGGGACCGGGTGGAGGTGCTGACCACCAAGGCTGAGGACGCCGGACCCAGCGAGGACTGGCTGAAGTTCGTCGCCAGCCCCCGGGCCCGCACCAAGATCCGCCACTACCTGACCAAGGAGCGCCGCGAGGGGGCGATCGAGAAGGGCAAGGACAACCTGACCCGCTCGATGCGCCGGCACAGCCTGCCCCTGCAGAAGCTGCTGACCTCCCAGCTTCTGGTCTCGGTGGCCGAGGAGCACGGCAAGTCCGACGTCGCGGCCCTGTACGAAGCGGTCGGCGAGGGGCAGATCAAGGCCCAGGACGTCATCGACCGCCTGGTGGACCTGCTGGGCGGGCGCGCGGGCACCGAGGAGGACCTCGCCGAGGAGACCTCCATCACCACCCGCTCCCGCCCGCAATTCGGGGACTCCGGGGTGATCGTGGAGGGCGCGGACAACGTGTTCACCAAACTCGCCCGCTGCTGCACCCCGGTGCCCCCGGACGAGATCATCGGGATCGTGACCCGGGGCAAGGGCATCTCCGTGCACCGGGTGGACTGCCCGAACATGCGGGGAGCCCAGGACGACCCGCGGCGGATCGCCGTGCGCTGGGCGCCGACCTCCTCCTCGGTGTTCCTCGTGGAGATCCAGGTGGAGGCCCTGGACCGGCGCTCCCTGCTCTCGGACGTCACCCGGGTGCTCTCCGAGTCCCAGGTCAACATCCTCTCCGCGACGGTGCACACCAACGTCTCCCGGCTGGCGATCTCCCGCTTCGCCTTCGAGATGGGGGACCCCCGCTACCTGGACCACGTGCTCACCGCGGTGCGCAACATCGACGGCGTCTACGACGTCTACCGCATCACCGGCTCCCGCCCCGCGCCGGACCAGTGATCACGGACCGATGAGTCCGGTTCGGTGATCCCGGCTCCGTGATCTCCGGCGCGGCGTCGGATCGGGCGGCGTCGGGCGGGGGCAGCGCGCCTGCGACCTCCCGCAGGGTCGCCAGGGCCCGGTCCCTCGCGCTGAGCCGGGGCTGGGCCCGCAGCGCCACCGCGATCGCCTCGGGGCTGACCCGCAGGCGCGGGTGCAGCATCAGGGTGGCCAGCGCCGAGCGCGCCGCGGGGCTCAGGGGACCCCGGGTCAGGTCCACCGCGGTGCGCAGCGGCGTGCTCACCCGCACGGGGCCGATGCGCTGATCCTCGTAGCGGGTGTGCCGCAGGTACCGCCGCTGCACGTGCAGCAGCTCCAGCGGGTGCAGGCGCCGGGCCCCGCGGGCCGCCGCGATCTCCAGGGTGCGCGGGGCCGCGGCCGCGCCGTGCACCCACGCGGCGGACAGCCCGCAGATGACCGCCTGCTCCCGTGTCCCCGGGCGCAGGTGCAGCCCCGCCGCCCAGGCACGCAGCAGCGGATCCGGGCAACGGGGGCTCCACAGGCCCGGCATGAGGGGGTGAAGCAGCCCCCGGGCGTCCAGGGCGGAGGCCTCCCCGGGGCTCAGATCCACCCCCTCGCACAGCAGCTGGCGGGGAGGCAGCAGCCCGGAGATCATCCAGAGGCGTCGGGGGTCCATGACGGTGGCGCTCATGCCACCATCGAACACGCCGTCGCGGCCCGCCCGCTGCCTCGGACCGGCCCCCTGTGGATAACGGGGCCGGTGCGGCTACCGGTCGGCGGCCTCCAGCTGCGCCAGCCAGGCCCGACGGGTTTCCAAGGCCTCCCGGGCCTGGCGGGCCCGGCGCTCGTCCCCGGCCTGCTCGGCCTCGGCCAGGGCGCGCTCCTCCTGCGCGATGGTCTCGCGCAGCTGACCCAGCATGGAATCGGCCCGGGCCCGGGTCTCCGGGTCCGAGCGCTCCCACTCGCGCTGCTCGGCCTCGGCCACGGCGTTCTGCACCTTCTGCAGCTCGGATTCGATGCGCCGGAAGTCCGTGCGCGGGACCATCCCGGTCTCGTCCCAGGCCTCCAGAATCGGGGCGAGCTGCGCCTTGGCCCGCTCCGGGTCCTGCACGGGCAGCACCGCCCGCGCCCGCTGAAGCAGCTCCTCCTTGACCCGCAGGTTCTCCCGGAACTCCTGCTCGGTCTGCTCGTTTGCGGCGGTGCGGGCGGCGAAGAACACGTCCTGGGCGGCCCGGAAGCGGGCCCACAGGGCGTCGTCCTCCCGGCGGGCCGCGCGCGGGGCCTGCTTCCACCGCTGCATCAGCTCCCGGTACCGCCCGGAGGTCTCGCCCCAGTCGGTGGACCCCTGCAGGGCCTCCGCCTCCGCGATCAGCCCCTCCTTGATGCGCACGGCCTGGGCGTTGCGCTGATCGAGGTCGGAGAAGTGCTCCTTGCGCATCCGCTCGAACCCGGAGCGGGCGGCCCGGAAGCGGGCCCACAGGGCGTCATCCTGCGCCTTGGGCAGCCGCTGGGTGCGCTGGGCCTGCTTCCAGGCGTCGAACAGCTGGTTCAGCCGGGTGCTGGAATCCTTCCAGTGCAGGGTCTGCGGATCCTGGGCGGCCACCTCCTCGGCCGCGGCGACGATCCGCTCCCGCTCGGCCACGGCCTCCTCCCGGGCCCGCTGGGCGGTCTCCCGCTGCTCGGCCTCCAGGGCATCGATGCGCGTGTGCAGCTCCTCCAGCCGCGCGTCCAGGGCGGCGAGATCCCCGACGGTGCGCCGGGCCGCGGCCTGCTCGCGCAGGGTCGCCAGGGCGCGGCGGGCCTCCTGGGCGCCGGCCCCGCGCTGCACCCGCCCCTCCAGCAGGGCGATCTGGGCCAGCAGCTCCAGGTGCTTGCGGGCGAAGTAGCGCAGCGCCTCCTCGGGTCCGGCCTCCGGGTAGGCGCCCACCGGCACCTCCTCGCCGGCCACCACGACGACGACCTGCCCGTCCTCGCGGACCCTGCCGTGGGAGGCGGCCTCGGCCAGGGCCGCGGGATCCTCGGTGGAGGGCGCGTGCACCGGGGTCGTGGCGGCGGGGCGGGCACCCGGCGTCGCCGCGGGCCGCGGGGCGGGACCGCGACGCAGGGCCGAGGGCTTCGGCGCGGCCGGCTTCGGCGCAGCGGGTTTCGGAGCGGTGGACTCCGACGCAGAAGCGTTCGGCGCGGAGGAGTCGGGGGCCGCGGCGTCGCGCGGTGCGGAGGCGGGCTGCGAGTGATCATCGGTGGGGCGCATCCCTCCAATATATCTGTCGCGTGCATCACGCGGAGAATCCTCGAGGCCCCGTGACGGGTCCGGCGCCGTCGTGCCCGGTGCGCGCCGGCGGTACAGTGGTGGGGCGCGCGGCCCATCCGCGCGGTGTCGACCCCGAACCCCGTGGAGGAGAGGCCCATGGCCCGCAAGGCGTCCCTGTCAGGTTTCCCGGAGCTGCTGCCGGAGGAGCGGGTGGTGGAGAACCACGTGCTGGACACCCTGCGCCGGACCTTCGAGCTGCACGGCTTCTCCAACATCGAGACCCGCTCGATGGAGACCCAGGAGCAGCTGCTGCGCAAGGGCGAGATCGACAAGGAGGTCTACGCCGTCTCCCGGCTGCAGGAGGACGGACCCGCCCCGGAGCGCCGGGCCAAGGACCGCCTGGCCCTGCACTTCGACCTGACCGTGCCCTTCGCCCGCTACGTCGTGGAGAACGCCGGGCACCTGGACTTCCCCTTCCAGCGCTACCAGATCCAGAAGTCCTGGCGCGGGGAGCGGCCCCAGGAGGGCCGGTACCGGGAGTTCACCCAGGCCGATGTGGACGTCGTCGGCGACGGCGCCCTGCCCTTCCGCTACGACGTCGAGCTCGCCCTGGTCATCGTGGACGCCCTGTCCGCCCTGCCGCTGCCGGCCTTCCGGATGCGGGCCAACAACCGCAAGCTCTCCGAGGGCTTCTACCGCGGCATCGGGCTCACCGACACCGCCGGGGTGCTGCGCAGCATCGACAAGCTGGACAAGATCGGCCCGGAAGCCGTCGGGAACCTGCTGCGCGAGGAGCTCGGGGCCACCGAGGAGCAGGTCGGCAAGGCCCTGGCCCTGGCGGAGATCACCGCGGAGGATCTGTCCTTCGTGGACCGGGTGCGGGCCCTGGGCGTGCAGGACCCGCTGCTGGAGGAGGGCCTGGCGGAGCTGGCCGAGGTCATCGGCCAGGCCGCCAAGCGCGCCCCGGGCCAGGTCACCGCGGACCTGTCCATCGCCCGCGGGCTGGACTACTACACCGGCACCGTCTACGAGACCGTGCTGGTCGGACACGAGGAGCTCGGCTCCATCTGCTCCGGCGGGCGCTACGAATCCCTGGCCTCGGACGGCAAGCGCACCTTCCCCGGCGTCGGGCTGTCCATCGGGGTCACCCGCCTGGTGGCCCGCATCCTCTCCCAGCACCTGGCCGCGGCCAGCCGCAAGGTCCCCACCGCGGTCTACGTGGCGCTGACCGACGAGGACACCTGGTCCGCGGCGCAGGACGTCGCCCAGCAGCTGCGCGCCCGCGGAATCCCCACCGAGGTCTCCGCGCAGGCGGCGAAGTTCGGCAAGCAGATCCGCCACGCCGACCGCCGCGGCATCCCCTACGTCTGGTTCACCGGCAGCGACGAGCAGGGGAACCCGACCCACGAGGTCAAGGACATCCGCTCCGGCGAGCAGGTGCCGGCCGATCCCGCGACCTGGATGCCCCCGGCCACGGACCTCGCCCCCCAGGTCACCGCCCCCGCCGCAGACTGAGCCGAGCGCTGCCCCTCCCGGGCGGGGCGTGAGCCCGCGCGATAGACTCGATCACCAGAACCCGCCGTCCCGTACGCCGTCCCCCTCGGGGCCGGCGCGCGGTCCGGCACGCACCCCACCGAAAGGCCGTAACCCCCGTGCTGCGCACCCACACCCTCGGCGAGCTGACCGCCGAGAACATCGGAGAGACCGTGACCCTGGCCGGCTGGGTCGCCCGACGCCGCGACCACGGCGGGGTGGCCTTCGTGGACCTGCGGGACCGCACCGGCATCACCCAGTGCGTCTTCCACGACGAGGCCGACTTCGACGCGCTGCGCAACGAGTACGTCCTGCAGGTCACCGGCACCGTGCGCGCCCGCCCGGAGGGCAACGAGAACCCGAACCTGGTGACCGGGCAGATCGAGGTGGAGGCGGCCTCCACCGAGGTGCTCAACACCGCGGCCCCCCTGCCCTTCCAGATCGACGAGCACGTGGAGGTCGGCGAGGAGGCCCGGCTGCGCCACCGCTACCTGGACCTGCGCCGCCCGGAGCCGGCGAAGATCATGCGGCTGCGCTCCGAGGCCAACCGCACCGCCCGCGAGCTGCTGCACGAGGACGGCTACGTGGAGGTGGAGACCCCCACGATGACCCGCTCCACCCCGGAGGGCGCCCGCGACTTCGTCGTCCCGGCCCGCCTGGCCCCGGGCTCCTGGTACGCCCTGCCGCAGTCCCCGCAGCTGTTCAAGCAGCTGCTGCAGGTCGGCGGGATCGAGAAGTACTACCAGATCGCCCGCTGTTACCGGGACGAGGACTTCCGGGCGGACCGCCAGCCCGAGTTCACCCAGCTGGACATCGAGGCCTCCTTCGTGGAGGAGGACGACGTCATCGACCTCGGGGAGCGCATCGTCGCGGCCCTGTGGAAGCTGATCGACGTCGAGGTGCCCCGCCCCATCCGCCGGATGACCTACGCCGAAGCCATGGAGAAGTACGGCTCGGACAAGCCGGACCTGCGCTTCGGCCTGGAGCTGACCGAGCTGACCGAGTACTTCCAGGACACCACCTTCCGCGTGTTCAAGGCCCCGTACGTGGGGGCCGTGGTCATGCCGGGCGGGGCCTCCCAGCCGCGGCGCACCCTGGACGCCTGGCAGGAGTGGGCCAAGCAGCACGGGGCCAAGGGCCTGGCGTACGTGCTGGTCCAGGAGGACGGCACCCTGACCGGCCCGGTGGCCAAGAACATCACCGACGCCGAGCGCGAGGGCCTGGCCGCCGCGACCGGTGCCGAGCCCGGGGACTGCATCTTCTTCGCCGCGGGCGAGGCCAAGGCCTCCCGCGCCCTGCTGGGCGCGGCCCGCGTGGAGATCGGGCACCGCACCGGGCTGATCAAGGACGGCGACTGGGCCTTCGTGTGGGTCGTGGACGCCCCGCTGTTCGAGCCGGCCGCCGACGCCGAGGAGTCCGGCGACGTCGCCCTGGGCCACTCCGCGTGGACTGCAGTGCACCACGCCTTCACCTCGCCCAAGCCGGAGTTCCTGGACACCTTCGACCAGGACCCGGGTGCGGCCCTGGCCTACGCCTACGACATCGTGTGCAACGGCAACGAGATCGGCGGCGGCTCCATCCGCATCCACCGCCGGGACGTGCAGGAGCGGGTCTTCCAGGTCATGGGCATCTCCGAGGAGGAGGCGCAGGAGAAGTTCGGCTTCCTGCTGGAGGCCTTCAAGTACGGCGCGCCCCCGCACGGCGGCATCGCCTTCGGGTGGGATCGCGTGGTGGCCCTGCTGGCCGGCACGGACTCCATCCGCGAGGTCATCGCCTTCCCGAAGACCGGCAACGGCTACGACCCGCTGACCGCGGCCCCCGCCCCGATCACCGCGCAGCAGCGCAAGGAGACCGGGGTGGACGCGAAGCCGGAGCCGGCGAAGGACTGACCGACGTCGGCGAACCCGCCGAGACCGCACATCATGGCCGAGACCGCGCCCGACGGGTGCGGTCTCGGCCGTTTCGTGCGGTCTCGGCGGAGGTGAGCTCGGCGCCGTCGGCTACGGTGGGACCATGCGCATCGTCCTGCAGAGAGTCAGCACCGCCGAAGTCACGGTCGTCCCCGAGGACGGGGGAGAGCCCGAGGTCGTGGGCGCGATCGAGGGCCCGGGCCTGCTGGCCCTGGTGGGCGTGACCCACGGGGACGGACCCGACGAGGCCGCCAAGCTCGCGGAGAAGACCTGGCGCCTGCGGCTGCTGGACGGGGAGCGCTCCTGCGCGGACCTGGACGCCCCGATCCTGGCCGTCAGCCAGTTCACCCTCTACGGGGACGCCCGGAAGGGCCGGCGCCCCTCCTGGTCCGCGGCCGCCCCCGGGCCCGCCTCCGAGCCGATCGTCGACGCCTACGTGCAGGCCCTGCGGGATCTCGGGGCTACCGTGGCCACCGGGCGCTTCGGCGCGCACATGCGGGTCCAGCTGACCAACGACGGGCCGGTCACCCTCATCCTGGACACCGCGGACCTGTGACCGGCGGGAAGGCCGAGCCCTCACCATGACCCAGTCCCTGTTCGGCGACGACGACGCCGCGACCGCCCCCGCCCGCGGGTGTACCGGACGCGGCGGATCCCGCACGCCCGCCCCCGGCCCGGCGAACGGCCGGTCCGCCGGCGCCCGCAGCCCGCTGGCGGTGCGGATGCGCCCGCGCACCGTCGAGGAGATCGTGGGGCAGGCCCATGCTCTGAAGCCCGGCTCCCCGCTGCGGGTGCTCGCCGGGGAGGACGCCGGCCCGGCCGGACCCAGCTCCGTGATCCTGTGGGGCCCGCCCGGCACCGGCAAGACCACCATCGCCCACGTCATCGCCCGCGGTTCCGGGAGGAAGTTCGTGGAGCTGTCCGCGATCACCGCCGGGGTCAAGGATGTGCGCGCGGTGATGGAGCAGGCCCTGGATGACCGGGACCTGCACGGCATCACCACCGTGCTGTTCCTGGATGAGATCCACCGCTTCACCAAGGCCCAGCAGGATGCCCTGCTGCCCGGGGTGGAGAACCGCTGGGTGGTGCTGGTGGCCGCGACCACCGAGAACCCGAGCTTCTCGGTGATCTCCCCGCTGCTCTCCCGCTCCCTGCTGGTCACCCTCACCCCGCTGGAGGACGCGGACATCGCCGCGCTGATCGACCGGGCCGTCGCCGATCCGCGCGGGCTCAACGGGACCGTGACGCTGGAGGAGGAGGCCCGGGATCACCTGGTGCAGCTGGCCTCCGGGGACGCCCGGCGGGCCCTGACCACCCTAGAGGCCGCCGCGGCCGTCGCCTTCGGCCACGCCGAGGCCGCACACGACCGGGCCGAACCGGTCGGCGAGGAGGCCGGGGACGAGGCCGCGGAGGCGACGCAGCCGGGGGCCGAACCCGCCGCCGTGGTGGTCACGGCGGCGCACGCCGAGGAGGCCACGGACCGGGCCGCGCTGCGCTACGACCGGGCGGGGGATCAGCACTACGACGTCATCAGCGCGTTCATCAAGTCCATCCGCGGCTCGGATCCGGACGCCGCCCTGCACTACCTGGCCCGGATGATCGAGGCGGGGGAGGACCCGCGGTTCATCGCCCGGCGCATCGTGGTCCACGCCAGCGAGGACATCGGCATGGCCGATCCCACCGCGCTGCAGACCGCGGTGGCCGCCGCCCAGGCGGTGCAGCTGATCGGGCTGCCCGAGGCCCGGATCAACCTCGCCCAGGCCGTGATCCACCTGGCCACCGCCCCGAAGTCCAACGCCGTCATCCGGGCGATCGACGCCGCGCAGGCCGACGTGCGCGCCGGGCGCTCCGGCGTCGTGCCCCCGCACCTGCGCGATGCCCACTACGGCGGGGCCGCCGCCCACGGACACGGAAAGGGGTACGTCTACCCGCACGACGTGCCCCACGCCGTGGCCCCCCAGCAGTACCTGCCGGACACCCTGCGCGACGCCCAGTACTACCGGCCCACTGAGTACGGGGCGGAGCGGACCGTGAAGCGGCGACTGGGGATCCTGCGCGACATCCTGCGCGGCCGCCGACCCCGAGCGGGCGGGGACGCGGGCGGGACGCCGTGACCAGAGGCACCCTCGCCCGGTCGGCCCGGTGACCTGACAGCCCGGCCCGCGTGCCGTAGAGTGGGGCGCTGTCTGGCACGCCGTGGACGAAACGCATCCCGACCCCCGGGATGATCACCGACCGCGGTGGCAGCAAGGGTAGCGGCTGACCCGCGCTCTCCGCCGCGCAAAACCGTGCGCGGATCCCGGAGGCCAGTTGACACCAGAACAAATGGGGCGGGCTCCCGCTGAGCCCGCGCCAACCGCATGAAAGGCAATCCTTGGCTACTACCACCAAGACCAAGCGGGCGCGCAACCTCGTCCGCAAGTCCCGCGCCCTCGGGATCCCGCTGACCCCGAAGGCCGAGAAGTACTTCGAGCGCCGCCCCTACGGCCCCGGCCAGCACGGGCGCGCCCGTCGTCGGCAAGACTCCGACTACGCCGTGCGTCTGCGCGAGAAGCAGCGTCTGCGCGCGCAGTACAACATCCGCGAGGCGCAGATGCGCCGCGCCTACGCCGAGGCCAAGCGCACCGAGGGCCAGACCGGTGAGAACCTGGTCGAGCAGCTCGAGACCCGCCTGGATGCCCTGGTGCTGCGCTCCGGCTTCGCCCGGACCATCACCCAGGCCCGCCAGATGGTCGTGCACCGTCACATCATGGTCGACGGTGTGCGCGTGGACCGCCCCTCCTTCCGCGTGAAGCCGGGCCAGCTGATCCACGTGCACCCGCGCTCGGAGAAGATGGACCCCTTCCAGGTGGCCGCCACCGGCGCCAACCAGGACGTGCTGCCCCCGACCCCGCCGTACCTGAACGTCGAGATCGACAAGCTGCACGCCAAGCTCGAGCGCGCCCCCAAGCGCCCCGAGATCCCCGTCACCTGCGAGGAGCAGCTGGTGGTCGAGTACTACGCCCGCATGGCGTAGCCCGATCCCCACGGGAGACGGGCCCCCCCCCCCCCCCCCGGGCGGGGCCGGCCCCGGGCCCCCCCCGGGCGCGGGGCCGGGGGGGGCGGGGGGGCGGGGGGGTAACGAGGGGGGGGAAGGGGGCCGGGGGGGGGCGGCGCCCGGGGC
>NZ_JANJES010000011.1:0-64795 GCF_044878465.1 Rothia sp. BD8
GCCGGGGGGGTCACCCCCGGCCCCCCCCCCCCCCGCCCGGGGGGGGCGGCCCCCCCCCCCCCCCCGCGGCGCCCCCCCCCCCCCCCCCCCCCCCCCCCCCCCCCCCCCGCCCGGCGGGGCCCCCGTCCCCGTTCCCGCCCCGTGCCGAGGACCGGGGGAGCGCGTCGGACCTGCTGATAACCTAGGCTGGAAACGGTCACGGTTCGGTCACGACGCCGGGACCCGGCGGTCCTGCCCGGACCGCCGCAGCACACCTTTGACCACCACCTGCGAGGAGACGGTTGCGCACATGACGGTCGGATCGATCGCGGGGCTCATCGCCGCCGGCGTCTTCGCCGTGCTGGTGGCCCTGCTGGCCCTGCCCATCGTCAAGCTCGGACGGGTCTTCGATGAGTTGCGCGTGACCGTGCGCCAGCTCAACGAGGGCACCGGCCCGCTGATCGACGAGGTCACCCGCACGGTGGCCACCACCAACACCCAGCTGGAGAAGGTGGACGGGATCACCGACAACGTCTCCGACGCCTCCGCGAACGTCTCCGCCCTGTCCAGCCTGGTCGCCTCCACGGTCGGCCAGCCCCTGATCAAGGTCGCCTCCTTCTCCTATGGCGTGCGCAAGGCCTTCCGCGGCCGCGACGGCGAGACCCAGGCCGCCGATCCCGCAGGCCCCACGGAGGAGAGCGCATGAGCTTCTGGTCCAAGGCCGCACTGACTCTGGCCGGTGCGGCCGCGGGATACTTCGCGGCCCGCCGCGGCCCCGCCGTCGTGCGCACCGGACGCGAGCTGGTGCTGCGCGGGCCCTCCGCGCTGTCCGAGCAGACCCCGAGCCCGGGAGGAAACGCCATGGCCCGCTTCTGGAGCTCCTCCGCCGCCGCCCCGTTGCGCGCCGGGGCCCTGAAGGCCGTGCGCTTCGCCGCGACCGTGAAGCAGGGCATGGCGGAGAAGGAATCCGAGCTGAACCGCCGCTACGCGGCCCAGCAGCGGGACCTGCGCCCCGGCTCCCTGGACAGCTGGGACCGGCCCCTGCCGCCGCAGCCGCCGCAGCACATCGCACCCCGAGACGTCAGCGCCGCGCCGCCCCCGCAGGCCCACGACGCCGAGACCACCACGAGCCCCACCGAGAAGGACGACCGCTGAGCATGCTCTCCCAGGAAATCTCCCAGCGCTGGACCGACTACTTCGCCGAACGAGGCCACACCGTGGTCCCCTCGGCCTCGCTGGTCTCCAACGCGCCCGGCTCGATGTTCACCATCGCCGGCATGGTCCCGTTCATCCCCTACTTCCTCGGCCAGGAGACCGCCCCGTACTCCCGCGCGGTCTCCGTGCAGAAGTGCATCCGCACCCTGGACATCGAGGAGGTCGGCAAGACCGCCCGGCACGGCACCTTCTTCCAGATGGCCGGGAACTTCTCCTTCGGCGACTACTTCAAGGCCGAGGTGATCCCGTGGGCCTGGAACCTGCTGACCTCCCCGGTCTCCGAGGGCGGCTACGGCCTGGACCCGGAGCGGCTGTGGGTCACCGTCTACGAGGGAGACCAGGAGGCCTACGACCTGTGGACCCGCGAGGTCGGGGTGCCCGCGGAGCGGGTGCAGCGGATGGACATGAAGGAGAACTACTGGTCCACCGGCCAGCCCGGCCCCGCCGGCCCGGACTCCGAGATCTTCTACGACCGCGGCCCCGCCTACGGCAAGGAGGGCGGGCCGGCGGCCGACGACGACCGCTACATCGAGATCTGGAACCTCGTGTTCATGCAGTTCCAGCGCGGCGAGGGCATCGGCAAGGACGACTTCGAGATCCTCGGGGAGCTGCCGAAGAAGAACATCGACACCGGCCTGGGCGTGGAGCGCCTGGCCATGCTCCTGCAGGGCGTGGAGAACTTCTACGAGACCGACCAGGTCCGCCCCGTCCTGGACGCC
The DNA here is from genome assembly GCF_044878465.1 of Rothia sp. BD8. Classification (NCBI taxonomy): domain Bacteria; kingdom Bacillati; phylum Actinomycetota; class Actinomycetes; order Micrococcales; family Micrococcaceae; genus Rothia; species Rothia sp. BD8. The sequence continues at coordinate 1,914 of NZ_JANJES010000011.1, forward strand.
GCGGCCGAGCTGTCCGGCAAGCGCTACTCCGGCTCGGAGTCCGCGAAGGACCCCGGCTACGAGGACGACGTGCGCATGCGCGTGGTCGCCGACCACGTCCGCTCCTCCCTCATGCTGATCAGCGACGGGGTGACCCCCTCCAACGAGGGCCGCGGCTACATCCTGCGCCGCCTGCTGCGCCGCTCCATCCGCGCGATGCGCCTGCTCGGGGTCACCGAGGCCTGCCTGCCCGTGCTGCTGCCGGCCTCCCGCGACGCCATGAAGGGCGCGTTCCCCGAGGTCGAGCGGGACTTCGAGCGCATCTCCCGGGTCGCCTACGCCGAGGAGAAGGCGTTCCTGCGCACCATCGAGTCCGGGACCAGCCGGCTCAACGAGGCCGTCACCGCGGCCAAGGCCGAAGGCCACGCCGTGACCGGCGAGGACGCCTTCACCCTGCATGACACCTACGGCTTCCCCATCGACCTGACCCTGGAGATGGCCGCCGAGGCCGGGGTCTCGGTGGATGAGGCCTCCTTCCGCGAGCTCATGGAGGAGCAGCGTCACCGCGCCCAGGCCGATGCCCGGGCCAAGAAGGGCGGGCACGCGGACCTGCACGTGCTGCGCCAGCTGGCCGACGAGCGCGGCTCCGTGTTCACCGGCTACACCCAGCTGCGCACCGAATCCGCGATCCGCGCGATCCTGGTCGGCGGGGCCACCGTTCCGGCCGCCTCGGCCGGGCAGGAGATCGACCTGGTGCTGGATGAGACCCCGTTCTACGCCGAGGCCGGCGGTCAGGCCGCCGACACCGGCACGATCTCCGGCAACGGCTTCTCGATCCGCGTCAAGGACGTGCAGCAGCCGGTCAAGGGCCTGAGCGTTCACCGCGGCGTCGTCACCGAGGGCGAGGTCCCCGCGGGTGCCGCGGCGGTCGCCCAGGTGGACGTGCAGCGGCGCAAGGACGCCGAGAAAGCCCACTCCGGCACGCACATCGTGCACGCGGCCCTGCACCGGGTGCTGGGCCCCGAGGCCGTGCAGCGCGGCTCCTTCAACAAGGAGGGCTACCTGCGCTTCGACTTCGCGTGGAACGAGGGGCTGTCCGAATCCGTGCAGGCGGAGGTCGAGGAGGTCTCCAACACCGCGATCCGCGACAACTACGAGGTCATCACCCGCGAGATGCCGCTGGCCGAGGCCAAGGCCATGGGCGCGATGAGCCTGTTCGGGGAGAAGTACGGGGACATCGTGCGCGTGGTGGAGATCAACGGGGACTTCTCCCGCGAGCTGTGTGGGGGAACCCACGTCGGGTCCTCCGCGGAGATCGGCTCCCTGTCCCTGCTCTCGGAGGCCTCCGTGGGCTCCGGGAACCGGCGCGTGGAGGCCCTGGTGGGCCTGGACTCCTTCAACCACCTGGCCGCCGAGCGCACCCTCGTCAACCAGCTCACCTCCCTGATGCGGGTCCAGTCCTCCGCCGAGCTGCCCGAGCGCATCGGTCAGACCCTGGAGAAGCTGAAGTCCGCGGAGAAGGAGCTGGAGAAGCTGCGCCGGGAGAAGCTGCAGGCCGAGGCCGGCAAGCTCACCGAGTCCGCCGAGCTGATCTCCGGGATCCGCGTGCTCACCCACGACGCCGGGCAGATCCCCGCCGACGACGCCCGGGGCCTGGCCACGGATCTGCGCCACCGGCTCGGGGAGGACCCGGCCGTGGTGGCGGTGGCCGCCGAGGCCAAGGGCCATCCCGTGATCGTCGTGGCCACCAACCAGGGCGCCCGCGACGCCGGGATCAAGGCCGGTCAGCTGGTGCGCACCGCCGCCGGGATCCTCGGCGGCGGGGGCGGCGGCAAGGATGATCTGGCCCAGGGCGGCGGTCAGAACCCGGCCAAGATCGCCGAGGCCCTGGAGGCCGTCGCCGGCCAGATCGCGACCGCGGCGAAGTAGCCGCCGCACCACGGGCCGGGAGGACACGGGAATGGGATTCAGCCGAGGCGTGCGGATGGGCGTCGACGTGGGCAACGCCCGCGTCGGCCTGGCGCTGTCCGATCCGGACGGCATCCTCGCGACCCCGTTGAAGACCCTCAAGCGCAACCTCAACACGGATTCCGATCGGCGGGTACTGCGCCGCCTGCTGGAGATCCACGAGGTCGCCGAGGTCTACGTCGGGCTGCCTCGCACCCTGTCGGGGGGCTCCTCGGCCTCCACCCAGATGGCCGAGGACTACGCCTCCGGCCTGGTGGCGGAGCTTGCCGCCGAGGGACGCGAGATCCCCGTCTGGTTGGTCGATGAGCGGCTGAGCACCGTCTCGGCCCAGCGGTCCCTGCACGAGGCGGGGGTCTCCTCCCGCCGGTTCAAGACGATGGTGGACCAGGTCGCGGCCGTGGCCATCCTGCAGCAGAGCCTGGACGCCCTGAAGGCCGATCGCGCCGTGGCCGGGTATCGTGTGGAAGCGCCCACCGTGCCGCGCGAGGACGCCCGGTCCCAGCACCTCGATCCGACCTCGGAGCCGAGGCCCGAGCAGAACGGAGATCCCGCGTGAGCGACGACTCGACACGCCGACGCCCCACCTCGTCCGAGGACGAGGCCGGGTTGCACGACATCCTCGCGCCCAGCGACGCGGACCGACGCGATGGGGTCCTCGGGCTGCGGGTGGAGGACGAGGACATCACTCCGGAGCAGGCCCGGCGACGCCGGAAACGGCGCCAGCAGTCCCTGGTGGCCGCGGTGCTGGTCTTCGTCCTGGCCCTGGTGGTCTCCGGGGCGATCGTGGGGCCCAAGCTCGGATTGTTCCAGGCCAAGGACTACGACGGGGACGGCAACGGCACGGCCGTGACCTTCACCGTCAGCTCCGGGGAGACCAACCAGCAGATCGCCCAGGGCCTGGAGGACAAGGGCGTGGTGGCCGACGCGGGCCGCTTCGTGGACGTCTACGAGGAGAAGTCCGACGGCTCCTTCATCCAGCCCGGCACCTTCCAGCTGCAGGAGCGGATGAGCTCCGAGGCCGCCGTGGACGCCCTGCTGGGCACCGGTGGGGAAGCGGTGCACTACGTCGCGATCAACCAGACCCTGCGCAAGGACGAGGCCTTCAAGGCCCTCGCCGACGGCACCGGCATCCCCGTCTCGGAATTCGAGCAGCTGGACAAGGACCCGGCGAAGTTCGGCATCCCCTCGCAGTTCCCCTCCCTCGAGGGCTACCTGCACCCGGGGGAGTATCGCTTCAAGACCGACGCGACCGCCGAGGACATCATCCGCGAGATGGTGGATAAGACCAAAGCGGATCTGAAGAGCGCCGGGGTCACCGGGGACCAGCACACCTTCGACGTGCTGACCATCGCCTCGATCCTCGAGTTCGAGGCCACCCCGCAGGACTACCGCGCCGTGGCCGGGGCGATCCACAACCGCATCGACAACCCCGGCGGGGAGACCAACGGGTACCTGCAGTCCGACGCGACCGTGGCCTACGGGCTGGGGGAGAAGACCTACCAGATCACCGCGGAGCAGAAGCAGGACGCCTCCAACAAGTACAACACCTTCGCCAACAAGGGCCTGCCCGAGGGGCCCATCGGCTCGCCGGGACTGAAGGCCATCCAGGCCGCGCAGAACCCCCAGAAGAACGACTACTACTACTGGGTCACGGTCAACCTGGACACCGGCGAGACCAAGTTCGCCAAGACCTACGCGGAGCATCAGAAGAACGTGGAGGAGTACCAGAGCTGGTGCTCGGATCACGAGGGCAAGTGCTCGTGAGCCCGGAGCCCCCGAAGGAACCGGACCCAGCCGCATGGGCGGCGGTGCTGGGCAGTCCGGTCGGGCACAGCCTCTCCCCGGACCTGCATGCGGCCGCCTACCGCGAGCTCGGCGCAGCCGTGCGGTACCGGCGTCTCGAGACGCCTCGGTCCGAGCTGGGGGCCCGGCTGGCCGCCGCGGCCGAGCCCGGCTGGCGCGGCTACTCCGTGACCATGCCCCTGAAGGCCGATGCGGCCCGGGCGGTCTCCGCGCTGACCCCGTTCGCCCGCGCCGTCGGGGTGGTCAACACGGTCGCGGCCGCGTCGCGGGGCGCCGACGGGGCGGCCCGGGGCCTGCTCGGGCACAACACCGACGTCGCCGGCATCGTCAACGCCCTGCGCGACCTCGGGCCCGCTGACCCGGAACCGGTCGCCCCCGCGGCCGTCATCGGCGGCGGCGGGACCGCGACGGCCGCCGCGGCCGCGCTGCGGCTGATGGGCTGGGAGGAGACCTTCGTGTACGTGCGCGACGCCTCCCGCACCCGCGAGCTGCGCGCGGCGGCCGAGCGGCTCGGGCTGCGGCTGCGGATGCGTCCCCTGGAACACTGCCCGGCGGAGCTGGACGGGATCGGCACGGCCGTGTGCACCCTGCCGGCCCGCGCCTTCGACCCGCACGCCCGGCGGCTGAGCGGGGACCTGTCCGGGCTGCGCCTGCTGGACGTCTCCTACGATCCCTGGCCCTCCGTCCTGGCCGAGCGCGCGCAGCAGCGGGGGGCGCGGGTGGCCTCCGGGGCGCACATGCTGCTGCACCAGGCGGTGGACCAGGTCAAGCTGTTCCTCGGCCTGCCCCTGGACCGCCCGCTTCCGCACCAGCAGACCGTCCTGGAGGCCATGGCTGCGGCGATCGGGCTGCCCGCTCCCGTCCGGGAGCCCGTGCCGGTGCATACTCTGGATGGGCTGACCGAGACCGCGCCCTCCGAGGACGGGTGAGCGCCGCACCGAGAGGACCCGCACCGGCAGGCGCTTGCGGCCGGAGCCCGCGCCCGCGGAGAATGGGACGACCCCCGATGACGCCGCCCGGCACCGTGCCCCATGCACGGCCGGGCGGGTTCGCCGAGACGAGACGAAGGAACGTGACCAGGTGACCCTACGCTGGCTGACCGCAGGAGAATCCCACGGCGAGGCGCTCGTCGGCATCATCGAGGGGGTGCCCGCCGGCGTGGAGCTGACCACCGGGCAGCTGCGCGAGGCCTTGGCCCGGCGCCGTCTGGGCTACGGGCGCGGGGCGCGGATGAAGTTCGAGGAGGACCGGGTCCGCATCCTCGGCGGCGTGCGCCATGGGCTGACCCAGGGCGGGCCCGTGGCCGTGGAGATCGCCAACACCGAGTGGCCCAAGTGGACCGAGGTCATGTCCGCGGACCCCGTTAACCCGGCGGTGCTGGAGGGCAGGGCCCGCAACGCGCCCCTGACCCGTCCCCGGCCCGGCCACGCCGATCTCACCGGCATGCAGAAATACGGCTTCGACGAGGCCCGCCCGGTGCTGGAGCGGGCCTCCGCGCGCGAGACCGCGACCCGCGTGGCCCTGGGCGTGGTCGCCGCGCAGATCCTGGACAGCCTCGGCGCGCAGCTGGTCAGCCACACCGTCGCCCTGGGCGGGGTGAGTCTGCCGGAGGGCCACCCGGCCCCGGTGCCGGCGGACACGCCGACCCTGGACGCGGATCCCCTGCGCTGTGCCGACCCGCAGACCTCCGAGGCGATGGTCCGGGAGGTCGACGCCGCGCACAAGGACGGGGAGACCCTCGGCGGCATCGTCGAGGTCCTGGCCTACGGGCTGGTGCCCGGGCTGGGCTCCTACGTGCACTGGGACCGGCGCCTGGACGCGCGCCTGGCCGGAGCGCTGATGGGCATCCAGGCGATCAAGGGGGTCGAGGTCGGCGACGGCTTCCGCACCGCCGCCCGGCGCGGCTCCGCCGCCCACGACGAGATCGTCCCGGACGCCGAGGGCGCCGCGCACCGGACCTCCAACCGGGCCGGGGGCATCGAAGGCGGGATGAGCATCGGGGACTTGCTGCGGGTGCGCGCGGCGATGAAGCCGATCGCGACCGTGCCCAAGGCCCTGCGCACCGTGGACACCACCACGGGCGAACCCACCCGGGCCCACCACCAGCGCTCCGACGTCGCCGCCGTGCCGGCCGCCGGGGTCGTCGCGGAGGCCATGACCGCCCTGGTGCTGGCCGACGCGTACCTGGAGAAGTTCGGCGGGGACTCCATCGCGGAGACCGCGTGCAACAAGGACGCCTACCTGGCCGCGATCCCGGCCTCCCTGCGCACCGTGGGCGACGGGCGGGACCCCCGCGCATGAGCGAGGTCCCGACCGCACCCGACGCCGCCGTGCACCCCCGGCCCGTCGTGCTGATCGGGCCGATGGCCGCCGGCAAATCCGCCGTCGGACAGACGCTGCGCACCCGCCACGGCTACCGGCTCATCGACTCCGACGCGCGCATCGTCGCCGCCCAGGGCACGATCCCGGAGATCTTCGCCCACCACGACGAGGCCCACTTCCGGCGCCTGGAGGCCGCCGCGATCGGCGAGATCCTCGCGGATCCCGACAGCGTCGGCGCGATCGTCTCCGTGGGCGGGGGCGCGCCGATGACCCCGGCGGTGGCCCGCCTGCTGGCCGAGACCACCGTGGTCTACCTGCTGGTGGACGAGCAGACCGTCGCGGAGCGGATCCGGACGGAGGGGGACCGGCCGCTGCTGGCCGGACACCCCCTGCAGCGCTGGCGGCAGATGTACGCCCAGCGCCACGAGACCTACGAGCGGCTGGCGGACCTGGTCGTGGACGCCCGCGGGCACCGGGACCTGGTCACCCTGGCCGATGAGATCCACGAGCACCTGGCCCGCGCGGCCGGGAAGGAGCAGCGATGAGCAGCCAGCCCAGCGGCGAACCCGAGCCGATCACCCGGATCCCCGTGACCGGTCAGCGTCCCGGCGAGAGCTACGAGGTGCTCATCGGCCACGACCTGCTGCGCGAGCTGCCCGGGATCCTGGGCCCCCGGGTGCGCCGGGCCCTGATCGTGCACCCGCGGGCCCTGCGCTCCACCGGCGAGCTGGTCATGAGCGATCTGCGCGCCGCCGGATACGAGGCCTTCTCCGCGGAGATCCCCGACGCCGAGGAGGGCAAGCACGCGCAGGTCGCGGCCTTCTGCTGGCAGGTGCTCGGGCAGAACGACTTCACCCGCTCCGACGTCGTGATCTCGGTGGGCGGGGGAGCGGTCTCCGACCTCGCCGGCTTCGTCGCCGCGACCTGGCTGCGCGGGGTGCGGGTCGTGCACCTGCCCACGACGCTGCTGGGCATGGTCGACGCCGCGGTGGGCGGGAAGACCGGGATCAACACCGCCGAGGGTAAGAACCTCGTCGGGGCCTTCCATCCGCCGGCGGCCGTGCTGTGCGACCTGGGCACCCTGCGCACCCTGCCCGTCAACGAGCTGCTCACCGGGCTGGCCGAGGTCGTCAAGTGCGGGTTCATCGCCGACCCGAAGATCCTCGAGCTCCTGGAGGCCCACCCGCAGCAGCTGCGCGACTCCCAGTCCGCGGTGATCCGGGAGCTGATCGAGCGGGCCGTGCGGGTCAAAGCCGAGATCGTCTCCGAGGACCTGCGCGAGACCGGGCGGCGGGAGTTCCTCAACTACGGCCACACGCTGGGGCACGCGATCGAGCTGGCCGAGCGGTATCAGTGGCGCCACGGGGCGGCGGTCGCGGTGGGCATGGTCTTCGCCGCGGAGCTGTCCGCCGCGGCCGGCAGCCTGGACCCGGCCGTCGTGCAGCGCACCCGCGCGATCCTGGAATCCCTGGGCCTGCCCACCGGATACCGGGCGGATCGCTGGGCGCGGCTGCTGGAGGCCATGCACCGGGACAAGAAGACCCGCGGCAATCTGCTGCGCTTCGTCGTCCTCGACGGGATCGCCCGCCCGCGGATCATGGAGGTCCCGGACGAGACCCTGCTGTTCGCCACCTACCAGGAGATCGCCGAGGCCTGAGGAGGCCCCCGCCGACCGCGCCACGGGGGAAGCGGGCCGGGGAGGCGATACAATGGCACCTGATCCGCCGCCGCACGGATGCGCCCTCCCGCGCGTCCCCGGATGCGGCGAGAGCAGTACGAACCGAGAAGGAGTGTCCGTGGCAACGACCAACGACATCAAGAACGGGACCATCCTCAACCTGGACGGGAACCTCTGGGGCGTCATCGAGTTCCAGCACGTCAAGCCGGGCAAGGGCGGGGCGTTCGTGCGCACCAAGCTGCGCAACGTCAACACGGGCAAGGTCGTGGACAAGACCTTCAACGCCGGCGCCAAGGTGGACATCACCACGGTGGACCGCTCCGAGTACCAGTACCTGTACCAGGACGGCGAGGACTACGTCTTCATGGACAACAAGACCTACGACCAGGTCACCGTCCCCGCCGCCGTCGTGGGCGATGCCGCGAACTACATGCTGGAGAACCAGAACGCCACGCTGGCCTTCCACGAGGGCACGCCGCTGTACATCGAGCTGCCGCCGTCGGTGGTCCTGGAGATCACCTACACCGAGCCCGGCCTGCAGGGCGACCGCTCCACCGGCGGCACCAAGCCCGCGACCCTGGAGACCGGCGCGCAGATCCAGGTGCCGCTGTTCGTGGAGCAGGGCACCCGCGTCAAGGTCGACACCCGCAGCGGCGACTACCTGGGCCGCGTCAACGAGTGAACTCCCGGACGAAGGCGCGCGTGCGCGCCCTGGAAGTGCTGTTCGAAGCCGATTCGCGCGGCGAGGACACCCTCGAGGTGCTGCGTCGGCGCCGCGCCCACACCTCGGCCCTGATCTCCGACTACTCCGAGCGGATCGTGCGCGGGGTCCTCGAGCACGACGAGGAGATCGCCGAGGCCCTGGAGACCTACTCCAAGGGCTGGACGCTGGACCGGATGCCGGCCGTGGACCGGGCGATTCTGCGCATCGGGGCCTGGGAGCTGCTGTACAACGACGACGTCCCCGACGCCGTCGCCGTCTCCGAGGCGGCGGGCCTGGCCCGCACCCACTCCACGGATGACTCCCCGCGGTTCGTCAACGGGCTGCTGGGCCGGCTGCAGAAGGTCAAGCCGACCCTGCTGGCCTGAGCACCCGCCGAGGCCGCCCGGACCGATCGCGTCCGGGCGGCCTCGGCGCGTCCAGGCTCCTGTGGTAGGTTCGAGCCCAGCAGAGCACCCTTTAAGCTCCCGTCCGGTGAGGCGGGGAAGGAGGCCGAGTCCATGACCGATCAGCATAACCGAGAGGACCCCCCGAGGGTCTCGCCGCGAGCCCGGGTGATCCTGGACGCGGCCGACATCGACCGGGCCCTGACCCGGATCGCCCACGAGATCCTGGAGGCCAACAAGGGCGCCGAGGACCTCGTGCTGCTCGGCATCCCCCGCCGCGGGTATCCGCTGGCCCGGCGCCTGGCCCAGCGCCTGCACCGCATCGATCCCGGCTTCGACCCGGCCGCGGCCCTGGGGCAGCTGGACGTGACCATGTACCGGGATGACCTGCGCACCGGCACCTCCCGCACCCCCGAAGCCACCCGCCTGCCGGGCCTGGGGATCGACGGACGCCGCGTCGTTCTCGTGGATGACGTCCTGTACTCCGGGCGCACCGTGCGCGCCGCCTTGGACGCCCTGGCCGACTACGGCCGCCCCGCCCTGGTGCGCCTGGCCGTGCTCGCCGACCGCGGCCACCGGCAGCTGCCGATCCGCGCGGACCACGTGGGCAAGAACCTGCCCACCGCCGCCGCCGAATCCGTGCGGGTCTTCCTCGCCGAGACCGACGCCGCCCCCGCGCTGAGCGGGAAGGACGAGCGGGATCTCAGCGACTGCGTGCTGCTGGACCCGGCCCCGCCGCGCCCGGGCCCGCAGACGGCGCCGAGCGCGGGGGAGGCCCGGGCATGAGGCACCTGCTGGACACCCGCTCCCTGACCCGCGAGCAGGCCATCGCCCTGCTGGACACCGCGGACCGGATGGGGGAGGTCGGCTCCCGCGAGGTCAAGAAGCTGCCCGCCCTGCGCGGGCGCACCGTGGTCAACCTGTTCTTCGAGGACTCCACCCGCACCCGCATCTCCTTCGAGACCGCGGAGAAGCGGCTCTCCGCCGACGTCATCAACTTCGCGGCCAAGGGCTCCTCCGTGTCCAAGGGCGAATCCCTGAAGGACACGGCCCAGACCCTGGAGGCCATCAACGCCGACGCCGTCGTGATCCGCCATCCCGCCTCCGGCGCCCCGGCCCGCCTGGCGACCAGCGGGTGGATCCAGGCCCCGGTGGTCAACGCCGGGGACGGCACCCACGCCCACCCCACCCAGGCGCTGCTGGATGCGATGACCCTGCGCCAGCGTCGCGCCGAGCTGACCGCCACCGGCGCCCAGGGCACGGACCTGGCCGGGATGCGCATCGTGATCGTGGGCGACATCCTGCACTCCCGGGTGGCCCGCTCCGATGTGTGGCTGCTGAGCACCCTGGGCGCGCAGGTCACCCTCGTCGCCCCGCCGACCCTGCTGCCGGTGGGCATCGACGACTGGCCGGTGCGGGTCAGCTACGACCTCGACGAGGCCCTGGCCCAGGACCCGGACGCCGTGATGCTGCTGCGCATTCAGCGCGAGCGCATGCACGCGGCCTTCTTCCCCAGCTCCGAGGAGTACGCGAGGCTCTGGGGACTCAGCCCCGAGCGCCTGGCCGGCCTCAGCGCCCGCGGGGCGCAGACCGCGATCCTGCACCCGGGGCCGATGAATCGGGGCCTGGAGATCAGCGCCGACGCCGCGGACTCCCCGCGCTCCCTGGTCCTGCGCCAGGTGGCCAACGGGGTCTCCGTGCGCATGGCCGTGCTCTACCACCTGCTCACCGGCGCCCCGGACCCCGCCGGGGCCACCGGGGACCCGGAGGCCGATCGTGCCTGAGGGCACCGGAAAGGACACCATGACCGACGCCGCGATCCTCATCCGAGACGCCCGCCTGCTGGGCGAGCAGACCGTGGACGTGCTGGTGCGCGAGGGGCGCATCGCCGAGCTCGGCGAGAACCTGACCGCCCCCGAGTCCGCCCGGGTGATCGAGGCCGAGGGCCTCGTGCTGCTGCCCGGGCTGGTGGATGTGCACACCCACCTGCGCGAACCCGGCCGGGAGGACGCCGAGACCGTGCAGACCGGGACCCGGGCGGCCGCCGCCGGCGGCTACACCGCGGTCTGCGCGATGGCCAACTCCGATCCCGTCGCGGACACCGCCGGGGTCGTGGAGCAGGTCCAGCGGCTGGGCCAGGACGCCGGCTGGGTCGAGGTTCGACCGGTCGGGGCGGTGACCGTGGGTCTGCAGGGTGAGCGCCTGTCCGAGATCGGCGCGATGGCGGACTCCCGGGCGCAGGTGCGGATGTTCTCCGATGACGGCAGGTGCGTACACAACCCGGTGCTGATGCGCCGGGCCCTGGAGTATGTCAAGGCCTTCGACGGGGTGATCGCCCAGCACGCCCAGGAGCCGCTGCTGACCGACGGGGCCCAGATGAACGAGGGCGCGGTCTCCGCGGAGCTCGGCTTGGCCGGCTGGCCCGCGGTGGCCGAGGAGTCCATCATCGCCCGGGACGTGTTGCTCGCCCAGCACGTCGGCTCCCGGGTGCACATCTGCCACCTGTCCACCAAGGGCTCGGTGGAGATCGTGCGCTGGGCCAAGCAGCGCGGCATCGCCGTCACGGCCGAGGCCACCCCGCACCACCTGCTGCTCACCGACGAGCTGGCCCGCACCTACGACCCCGTGTACAAGGTCAACCCCCCGCTGCGCACTGCCGAGGACGTCCAGGCCCTGCGCGCGGCCGTGGCCGACGGGACCATCGACGTGATCGGCACCGACCATGCCCCGCACCCGGTGCAGGACAAGGAGTGCGAGTGGGCGTGTGCGGCGATGGGCATGACGGGTCTGGAGACCGCTCTGTCCGTGGTCCAGCAGACCCTGGTGGACACCGGGCTGATCACCTGGGCCGACGTCGCCCGCATCATGTCCGCCGACCCCGCGCGTATCGCCCGCATCCCGGGACAGGGCCGTCCGATCGCGGTGGGGGAGCCGGCCAACCTCGTGCTGGTGGACCCGCAGGCCCGGCGCATCGTCGTCCCGGAGGAGCACCAGAGCAAGGGCCGCAACTCGCCCTACCGCGGCCTGGAGCTGCCCGGGCGGGTCATGGCCACCGTCTGGGAGGGCCACCCGACCGTCCTGGACGGGCGCATGGCGACCCCCCGCACCCCGGAGGCTGAGGGGGCGCGCGCATGACCTTCCACCACCTGCTGACCCTGCTCTCCTCGTTGCTGCTGGCCGGGATCGTGCTCGGGCTGATCGGACTGGGCTGGCGCCACCGCCGGGACCGGCAGTCCGGGATCGCCCGGCCCGCCCCGGTGCCCGAGCGCCTCGACGGGGCGCAGGCCTCCTTCGCCTGCCCCGCCCAGTACGTCAGCACCACCCGCGCGGGGGACTGGCTGGATCGGATCGCGGTCCACGGGCTGGGCGCGCGCGCCGACGGGCAGGCCCTGGTCCTGACCGAGGGCCTGATCATCGTGCGCGACGGCGCCGAGGACCTGTGGGTGCCCGCCGAGGCGATCCGGGTGCTGCGCCGAGAATCCGGGATGGCCGGGAAGTTCGTGGAGAAGGACGGGCTGGCTGTGATCACCTGGGACCTGGGCGGACTGCTCGTGGACACCGGGCTGCGCACCCGCCGCGCCGCGGACACCCCCGCCCTGCTGCAGGCCCTGCGCGCCATCGCCCCGCACGCCGCGGACCGCCTGCCCGAGCCCGCCCCGCCGGCACCAGCCGCCCCCGCCGATCAGACCACCGCCGCGACCTCGAGGAAGTAGCACACACCATGACCACCCACGCCACCCCCGCCCCCACACCGGCGGTCCTCGTCCTGGAGGACGGCTCCGCCTGGGAGGGCAGCGCCTACGGCGCCGTCGGCTCCACCCTCGGCGAGGCGGTGTTCTCCACCGGGATGACCGGCTACCAGGAGACCCTCACCGACCCGTCCTACGCCGGGCAGATCGTCATCCAGACCGCCCCGCACATCGGCAACACGGGTGTCAACGACGAGGACGCCGAATCCCGGCGCATCTGGGTCGCCGGCTACGCGGTGCGCGAAGCCGCCCGCATCCCCTCGAACTGGCGCTCCCAGCGCAGCCTTGACGAGGAGCTCACGGACCAGGGCATCGTCGGCATCCGCGGCATCGACACCCGCGCCCTGACCCGGCGGCTGCGCGAGGTCGGCGCGATGCGCGCCGGCATCTTCTCCGGGGACCAGGCCGATCGACCCCGCGCCGAGCTGCTGGCCGAGGTCCGGGACTCCGCCGGGATGCTCGGGCGCCGCCTGGCCGAGGAGGTCAGCATCACCGAGGAGCAGATCGTCGAGCCCTCGGAGTGGGGCTGGGAGGGCGAGCCCCGGGGCACCGTGGTCGCGGTGGACCTGGGCATCAAGTCCATGACCCCGCGCCGCTTCGCCGAGCGCGGGCTGCGCACCGTGATCGTCCCGGCCGACACCGGATTCCAGCGGATCCGCGAGCTCGGGGCGGACGGGGTGTTCTTCTCCAACGGCCCCGGGGACCCCGAGACCGCGGATGAGCAGGTCCAGCTGCTGCGCGAGGTGCTGCGGGCCAAGATCCCGTTCTTCGGGATCTGCTTCGGCAACCAGCTGCTGGGCCGGGCCCTGGGCTTCGGGACCTACAAGCTCCCCTTCGGCCACCGCGGGATCAACCAGCCCGTGCTGGACCGGGCCACCGGCACGGTGGAGATCACCGCCCAGAACCACGGCTTCGCGGTGGACGCCCCGCTGGATGGACCCGTCACCGCCCCGCAGGAGGAGTTCGGGCGGGTCGAGGTCTCCCACGTGTGCCTGAACGACGACGTCGTGGAGGGCCTGCGCTGCCTGGACCTGCCGGCCTTCTCCGTGCAGTACCACCCCGAGGCCGCCGCCGGACCGCACGACGCCGCCTACCTCTTCGACCGCTTCATCGACTCCCTCCCGGCCGCCGGATCCGCCGCCGCAACCGCGCAGAAAGCAGGAAAGTAACCCCATGCCCCGTCGCACCGATCTGCACTCCGTCCTGGTCATCGGCTCCGGTCCCATCGTCATCGGGCAGGCCGCGGAGTTCGACTACTCCGGCACGCAGGCCCTGCGCGTGCTCAAGGACGAGGGCATCCGCGTCATCCTGGTCAACTCCAACCCGGCCACGATCATGACCGACCCCGAGTTCGCCGACGCGACCTACATCGAGCCGATCACCCCGGAGACGGTCGAGAAGATCATCGCCAAGGAGCGCCCCGACGCGATCCTGCCGACCCTGGGCGGACAGACCGCCCTGAACACCGCGATCGCCCTGGACGAGCGCGGCGCGCTGGAGCGCTACGGCGTCGAGCTGATCGGGGCGAACATCGCCGCGATCAACCTCGGCGAGGACCGCGAGGCCTTCAAGGGCGTGGTCGAGCGCTGCGGGGCCGAATCCGCCCGCTCCGAGATCGTGCACTCGATGGACGAGGCCCTGGCCGCCGCCGAGCGGCTGGGCTACCCCATGGTCGTGCGGCCCTCCTTCACGATGGGCGGGCTGGGCTCCGGGATGGCCTACGACGAGGCCGACCTGCACCGGATCGCCGGGGCCGGGATCCAGTACAGCCCCACCAGCGAGGTGCTCCTGGAGGAGTCCATCCTCGGGTGGAAGGAGTACGAGCTGGAGATGATGCGCGACCGCAACGACAACGTCGTCGTGGTCTGCTCGATCGAGAACTTCGACCCCGTGGGGGTGCACACCGGGGACTCCATCACGGTCGCCCCGGCCCTGACGCTCACGGACCGGGAGTACCAGAAGATGCGCGACGTCGCGATCGCCGTGATCCGCGAGGTCGGGGTGGACACCGGCGGGTGCAACATCCAGTTCGCCGTGGATCCCGCCACCGGGCGCGTCGTCGTCATCGAGATGAACCCGCGGGTCTCCCGCTCCTCGGCCCTGGCCTCCAAGGCCACCGGCTTCCCGATCGCCAAGATCGCCACCAAGCTCTCCCTGGGCTACACCCTGGACGAGATCCCCAACGACATCACCCGCAAGACCCCGGCCTCCTTCGAGCCCACCCTGGACTACGTCGTGGTCAAGGTCCCGCGCTTCGCCTTCGAGAAGTTCCCGGCCGCGGACCCCACCCTGACCACCACCATGAAGTCCGTGGGCGAGGCCATGGCCCTGGGCCGCAGCTTCACCGAGGCCCTGCAGAAGGCCATGCGCTCCCTCGAGCAGAAGGACGGCGCCTTCGACTTCGCCGCCGAGACCCCGGACCGGGACGCCCTGGACGAGCTCGTGGAGGCCACCCGCACCCCCACCACCCAGCGGATCCACCAGGTCCGCCGGGCCCTGGCCGCCGGGGCCGGCGTGGAGCGGATGTACGAGGCCACCGGCATCGACCCCTGGTTCCTGGATCAGCTGCAGCTGCTCAATGAGGTGGCCGAGCGGGTCCGGGCGGATCCGAACCTGACCCCGGACACCCTGCGCGAGGCCAAGCGCCACGGCTTCTCCGACGCCCAGATCGCCGCCATCGCCCACACCCGCGAGGACGTGGTCCGGGGGGTGCGCCACGCGCTGGGCATCCGCCCGGTGTTCAAGACCGTGGACACCTGCGCGGCCGAGTTCGAGGCCTTCACCCCGTACCACTACTCCGCCTACGACCAGGAGGACGAGGTCGCCCCGCACGAGGGGGAGTCCATCATGATCCTGGGCTCCGGGCCCAACCGGATCGGGCAGGGCATCGAGTTCGACTACTCCTGCGTGCACGCCTCGATGGTGCTGCGCGAGGCCGGCTACGAGACGGTCATGGTCAACTGCAACCCGGAGACCGTCTCCACCGACTACGACGTCTCCACCCGCCTGTACTTCGAGCCGCTGACCCTGGAGGACGTCCTGGAGGTCATCGAGGAGGAGCGGCGCACCGGCGGGCTGAAGGGCGTGTACGTGCAGCTGGGCGGGCAGACCCCGCTGAAGCTGGCCGCGCAGCTGCAGGAGGCCGGGGTGCCGATCCTGGGGACCACCCCCGACGCCATCGACCTGGCCGAGGATCGCGGGGAGTTCGCCCAGGTCCTGGAGCGGGCCGGGCTGATCTCCCCGAAGAACGGCACCGCATCCACCTTCGCCGAGGCCAAGCGCATCGCCGACGGCATCGGCTACCCGGTGCTGGTGCGCCCCTCCTACGTGCTCGGCGGCCGCGGCATGGAGATCGTCTACGACGAGGCGAGCCTGGCGGCCTACCTCGAGCACGCCACCGAGGTCTCCCCGTCCCAGCCGGCCCTGATCGACAAGTTCCTCGAGGATGCGATCGAGATCGACGTCGACGCCCTGTTCGACGGCACCGACCTGTACATGGGCGGGGTCATGGAGCACATCGAGGAGGCCGGCATCCACTCCGGGGACTCCGCGTGCACCCTGCCGCCGGTGACCCTCGGCCCGGACGTCATCGACCGGGTCTGCGCCGCGACCCGCGGGATCGCCGAGGGGGTCGGGGTGCGCGGACTGATCAACATCCAGTTCGCCGTGGCCTCGGACATCCTCTACGTCATCGAGGCCAATCCGCGCGCCTCGCGCACCGTGCCCTTCGTCTCCAAGGCCACCGGGGTGCAGCTGGCCAAGGCCGCCGCGCTGATCGGGGTGGGCCGGAGCATCCGCGAGCTGACCGAGCATGGCGTGCTGCCCTCGCACATGGACGGGGCCCGCATCCCGGAGGGCACGGCGATCGCCGTCAAGGAGGCCGTGCTGCCCTTCAGCCGCTTCCGCACCCCCGAGGGCGTGGTGGTGGACGCGCTGCTGTCCCCCGAGATGCGCTCCACCGGCGAGGTCATGGGCCTGGACCCCTACTTCGACACCGCCTTCGCCAAAGGCCAGGCCGCCGTGGGCAGCCCGCTGCCCACCGAGGGCCGGGTCTTCGTGTCCGTGGCCAACCGGGATAAGCGCTCCGCGGTCGTCTACGTGAAGATGCTCCAGGACCTCGGCTTCGAGATCGTCACGACCGGCGGCACGGCCCAGGTGCTGCGGCGCAACGGGATCCCCTGCACCGTCGTGCCCAAGCTCGGCGACGTCGCCGAGGGGGAGCGCTCCGTGGTGGACATGATCCGCGAGGGGCAGATCGACCTGATCTTCAACACCCCCTCCGGCGGCTCGGCCCGCGGGGACGGCTACGAGATCCGCGCGGCGGCGACCTCGGTCGGGGTCCCGCTGATGACGACGCTGTCCCAGTTCGGGGCCTCCATCCAGTCCATCGCGGCCCAGCGGGAGCACTCCTGGGACGTGCTGAGCCTGCAGGAGCACGAGGCCTCCCTGGCCCAGCGGGCCCAGGAGGCCCCGGCAGCTGAGGGGGACCGGGCGTGAGCGCGGCCCCGGTGACGGCCCGGAGCCCGCGCGGCGAGGCCGGTGACCGGCTGGTGCGGGCCATGGCCGAGCACGGCCCCCTGTGCGTGGGCATCGACCCCCACCCGGGGCTGCTGCGCGACTGGGGGCTGGCCGATGACGCCGACGGGGCCCGGACCTTCGGCCTGCGCGTGGTGGAGGCCGCCGCGGGGGCCGCGGCCGTCGTGAAGCCGCAGGTCGCCCTGTTCGAGCGCCACGGCGCGGCGGGCCTGGCCGCCCTCGAGCAGGTGCTCACCGCCGCCGCGGATGCGGGGCTGGAGCTCATCGCCGACGCCAAGCGCGGGGACATCGGCTCGACCATGGCCGCCTACGCCGACGCCTGGCTGCGCGAGGGCTCCCCGCTGGCCGCCGACTGGGTCACGCTCAGCCCCTACCTGGGCTTCGGCTCCCTGGACCCGGCCCTGAACCTGGCCGCCGAGACCGGACGCGGCGCCTTCGTCCTGGCCCTGACCTCCAACCCGGAGGGTGCCTCGGTGCAGCACGTCGGCGGCCCCGAGGCCTCGGTGGCCCGGGGAATCGTGGCCGCCGCGCGGGAGCTCAACGAGCGGCTGCGCGAGCCCGGCCCCGAGGGGGCCGGCGGGTGGGAGCTGGCCGGACCGTGCGGGCTGGTCATCGGGGCGACCGTGGGCGCGTCCCTGTCGCGCCTCGGCATCGACCTGGCGGACTTCCCCGGCCCGATCCTCGCCCCCGGCTACGGGGCGCAGGGCGCCACCGAGGAGGATCTCGCCCGCGTGTTCGCCGGGACCGATCGGCGCCTGGTCGTCTCCTCCTCACGGGCGATCTTGCGCCACGGACCGGAGGTCGCGGCGCTGCGCAGGGAGATCCTCGGGACCAACCGGCGGCTGGCCGCGGGACTGGCACCCTCCTGAGCCGAGGACGGGTGCGGGTCCGGCCGGGGTCCGCTGCGTCACGATTGGTCGCCGCGGGCCCTTTTTCGGTAATTTGATCTGCGTACCCGTCGTCGGCCGACCCCGGATCCCGCGAACCGAGGCGGGCCCACCCAGGCCACGAACGAGAGGATGGCTCCATGGTTCTGCAACCCCTCACCGACGAGCAGCGCGCGGCCGCCCGGGAGAAGGCCAAGCACTCCCGGCAGGTGCGCGCCGAGGCGAAGCAGGCCCTGCGCCGCAGGGAGATCACCGTGGCCGAGTTCCTGGAGCGGGCCGACGGGGACGAGGCCCTCGAGCGGATCCGGGTCGAGGACATGCTGAAGTCCATCCCCAGCATCGGCGACGTCCGGGCCCGCGCGATCATGCGGGACCTGAAGATCGCCTCCAGCCGCCGCCTGCGCGGACTGGGCACGCACCAGCGCAACAGCCTGATCTCCTATCTCGAAGGGTGAGTCCATGTCCGAGGGGAACCACCGCACGCTGACCGTCCTGGCCGGTCCCACCGCCGTCGGGAAGGGCACCGTCTCCGCCTACATCCGAGACCACTACCCCCAGGTGTGGTTCTCGGTCTCCGCGACCACCCGCGGGCCGCGCCCGGGGGAGCAGGACGGGGTGCACTACTGGTTCGTCTCCGACGAGGAGTTCGACTCGATGGTCGAGCACGACCAGCTGCTGGAATGGGCCACGGTGCACAACAGCCACCGCTACGGCACGATGCGCGCCAAGGTGGAGGAGGCCCTGGCCGCGGGTCGTCCCGTGCTGCTGGAGATCGATCTGCAGGGCGCCCGGCAGGTGCGCAACGCGATGCCGGACTCCCGGCTGATCTTCCTGGCTCCGCCCAGCTGGGACGAGCTGGTGCGGCGCCTGCGCGGCCGGGGCACCGAGTCCCCGGAGGAGCAGCGCCAGCGCCTGGAGACCGCCAAGGAGGAGCTGGCCGCGGAGCCGGAGTTCGACGTCACCGTGACCAACGACGAGGTGCGGCGCGCGGCCGAGGAGATCGTCTCCCTCATGGGGCTGGACCCCGCCGCACACCGCGACTGAGCCGCACCCCCGGCACCCGGGGGTACCCTGCCGACGCACCACGCGGTATGATGGCCGTTCGGTCCCCGCACCAGGCGGCGGCAGGGCCGATCCACACCCGACCAACGGAGCTAAACCCTTGTCACTTTCCGAACACGAAGGCATCATCGACCCGTCCGTGGATGAGCTGCTCGGCAAGGCCGAGTCCAAGTACGGCCTGGTGATCTTCGGAGCCCGCCGGGCCCGGCAGATCAACGCCTACTACTCCCAGCTGCAGGAGGGCCTGTTCGAGCATGTCGGGCCGCTGGTGGACACGGACATCAACGAGAAGTCCCTGTCCATCGCGATGCGCGAGATCGACGAGGGGACCATCGAGGCCCACCACGTCGAGGGCGGGAAGTTCAACGAGAACGGCCAGCTGGTCCACGACGACGCTCCCGCGGACTTCTTCGGCGCCGACTTCTTCCCCGAGGACGTCGAGATCAACGGCGACGCCTCCGTCGACTTCAGCTCCGGGCAGACCCCCGAGGTCATCGACCGGACCAGCCAGAGCGCCGAGCAGGAGCAGGCCGCCGAGGATCCCTCCGGCGAGCAGGCCTGATCCCGGCCGCGGCTCGCCCAGGGCCGCGGCGCGATCGCCACGGGCCGCCCTTCCCATCCTCACCGGTGGGCGGGGCGGCCCGTTCGCGTCCGCGATCGCCTGCTCCGCACCGGCGGGGGGCGGCCAGCGGTGCTCCCGCGTCGAACCCCGGTGCCCGGTAGCATGGGCCGGGTGCGCATCGTCTTAGGAATCGGCGGGGGCATCGCGGCCTACAAGGCCGCCATCCTGCTCCGCCTGCTCAAGGAATCCGGTCACGACGTCGTCCCCCTGCCCACGGACACCGCCCTGAGGTTCGTCGGCGCCCCCACCTGGGAGGCGCTGTCCGGGCATCCGGTGAACACCAGCGTGTTCGACGAGGTCCAGGCCGTCAACCACGTCCGCCAGGCCGAGGAGGCCGACCTCGTCCTGATCGCCCCGGCCACCGCGGACCTGCTGGCCCGGATCGCCGCCGGCCGGGCCGATGACCTGCTCAGCGCGACCGTGCTCACCGCGACCTGCCCCGTGGTGCTCGCCCCGGCGATGCACACGCAGATGTGGACCAACCCCGCGACGCGGGACAACGTCGCCCTGCTGCGCTCCCGCGGTCTGCGCGTGATCGAGCCGGCCGTGGGGCGCCTGACCGGGGCTGACTCCGGCCCCGGGCGCCTGCCGGAGCCGGCGGACATCGCTCGCCAGGCCCTGGCCGCCGTGTCCGCCGCGGGCCTCACCCCGAAGGAGGCG
This sequence comes from Rothia sp. BD8, assembly GCF_044878465.1. Taxonomy (NCBI): domain Bacteria; kingdom Bacillati; phylum Actinomycetota; class Actinomycetes; order Micrococcales; family Micrococcaceae; genus Rothia; species Rothia sp. BD8. Next base: position 22,287 of record NZ_JANJES010000011.1, read on the forward strand.
ACCCGGCTGGCGCGGCTGCGCGTGCTGGTCACCGCCGGCGGCACCCGGGAGGCCCTGGACCCGGTGCGCTACCTCGGCAACCGCTCCTCCGGCAAGCAGGGCATCGCCGTCGCCCGGGCCGCCGCCGACGCCGGGGCCGTTGCGCACCTGGTGCTGGCCCACGCGGAGGTGCCCGCCCCGCAGCCCACCACGACGCTGAGCCTGTCCCGGGTCTCCTCCGCGCTGCAGCTGCGCGAGCGGGTGGGGGAGCTGATCCGGCAGGAGGCGCCCGACGTCGTCGTGATGGCCGCGGCCGTCGCGGATTTCCGCCCCGCCGCCTACGCCGAGACCAAGATCAAGAAGGACCCGGGCACCCAGGACGCCCCCGGCATCGAGCTGGTGCGCAACCCGGACATCCTGCGCGGCATCGTCACCGATCGCGAGAGCGACCGCACCCCGGAGCAGCCCGGGCCGGTGATCGTGGGCTTCGCCGCGGAGACCGGCTCTGCGCAGGCCAGTGTGGCCGAGCTCGGCCGCGCCAAGCTGGAATCCAAGGGGTGCGACGTGCTCGTGGTCAACGAGGTCGGCGCGCAGAAGGTCTTCGGCCGCGACGAGACCGCCGCGACCATCCTCACCCGCCGCCCCGACGGGGAGGTGGAGGAGCAGGAGGTCGCCGGGACCAAGGACGAGCTGGCCGCCGCCCTGTGGCGGGCCGTGCTGCGGCTGATCGATGACCAGTCGCGTCGCACGGCGTCATCCGCCTCAGCGTGAGGACTCCGCGCCCGGCGGGGGAGGAGACGACGCGGACCAGCGAGTACAGTGGTCGCGTGACTTCCGACCAGCGAGACCACCTGCGCCTGTTCACCTCCGAATCCGTCACGGAGGGGCACCCGGACAAGATCTGCGACCAGATCTCCGACTCCATCCTGGACGCCCTCCTGGACCAGGACCCCCTGGCCAACGTGGCCGTGGAGACCATGGTCACCACCGGGCAGGTGCACGTGGCCGGGGAGGTCACCACCAGCGCCTACGTGGAGATCCCCAAGATCGTGCGCGAGACGATCCTGGACATCGGCTACAACTCCTCGACCCACGGCTTCGACGGCGAGTTCTGCGGCGTCTCCGTGTCCATCGGGGAGCAGTCCCCGGACATCAACGCCGGGGTCTACACCTCCCTGGAGCAGCGCAGCGGCACCGCCCGGGACGAGCTGGACCACCAGGGGGCCGGGGACCAGGGGCTGATGTTCGGCTACGCCTCCAACGAGAACGCCGCCCTGATGCCCACCCCGATCTGGCTGGCTCACCGCCTGTCCGAGCGGCTGACCGCGGTGCGCAAGGACGGCACCCTCGCGGATCTGCGCCCGGACGGCAAGACCCAGGTGACCCTCGGGTACGACGGCACGACCCCCGTCTCGGTGGACACCGTGGTGGTCTCCACCCAGCACGACCGCGGCTACGCCCTGGAGGACCTGCGCCGCGACGTCGAGGAGCACGTGATCCGCCCGGTCCTGGCCGAGCAGGACCTCGACGCCGCGCAGGCGAAGCTGATCATCAACCCCGCCGGGCAGTTCGTGCAGGGCGGGCCCGTGGGCGACGCCGGGCTGACCGGACGCAAGATCATCGTGGACACCTACGGCGGGATGGCCCGCCACGGCGGCGGCGCCTTCTCCGGCAAGGACCCCTCCAAGGTGGACCGCTCCGCGGCCTACGCGATGCGGTGGGTCGCCAAGAACGTCGTCGCCGCGGGGCTGGCCGACCGCGCCGAGGTGCAGGTGGCCTACGCGATCGGGCAGGCCAACCCCGTGGGCCTGTACGTGGAGACCTTCGGCACCGAGCACGTGGACCCGGTGCGCATCGAGAAGGCCATCCGCGAGGTCTTCGACCTGCGTCCGGCCGCGATCATCCGGGATCTGGAGCTGCGCCGCCCGATCTACGCCAAGACCGCCGCCCACGGGCACTTCGGCCGCTCCGAGCCCGAGTTCACCTGGGAGCGCACCGGCCGGGTGGACGCCCTGCGGGCCGCCGTCTAGGTGAGCCCGGCCGAAGATCCCGGGGTGCTGCCCGGGATGGAGGAGCTGGGGGCACCCGAGCCGACGGCGCCCGGGACCTCCCCGGCGGCCGAACACCGACCGGTGGCCCGGGTGGCCATCGACACCCGGGTGCCCCACCTGGATCGGCTCTTCGACTACGAGGTGCCCGCCGAGCTGGACGAGCAGGCCCAGCCGGGCGTGCGCGTGCGGGTCAGCTTCCACGGCCGGGTGCAGGTGGCGTGGCTGGTGGAGCGGGTGGACACCACGGCCGCCGAGACCTCGCTGCGCCGGATCCTCGAGGTGGTCTCCCCGCTGCGCCTGCTCACCGAGCAGACCTGGGAGCTGGTCCGGGCGGTGGCCGCGCGCATGGCCGGTCTGGATGCCGATGTGCTGCGTCTGGCCGTGCCCCCGCGGGCCGCCCGCACCGAGCAGGCCTTCCTGCGCGAACACCCCGGGCTGCTCACCGGCCCCCAGCCGCCGCCCGCCCCGCCGGTGGCCGAACTCGACCCTGAACTCCACTCCGACCCCGGTCCCGCCTCGACGGGTCCCTGGGTCCTGTACCGCGGGGGAGCGGCCTTCCTCGCCGCCCTGGGCGCCGAGCGCGACCCCGGACAGCCGACGCCGCGGGCCGTGGCCGCCCTGGCGCCGTCCGCCGAGGCCGACTGGGCCCGGCTGCTGGCCGCGGCCTGCCGCGCGGCGGTGAGCGCCGGGCGCCGGGCGCTGGTCATCGTCCCGGACGCCACCGCGCTGGACCGCCTCACCGCGGCCCTGGCCCCGCTGTTCGACGCCGAGCGCATCGCCCGGCTGAGCAACGACGAAGGCCTCAGCGAGCGCGCCGGGGCCCACCTGCGCGCCCGCGCCGGCCTGGCCGACGTCGTGATCGGCACCCGCTCGGCCGCCTTCGCCCCCGTCCCGGAGCTGGGCCTGCTGGCCTGCTTCGACGACGGGGACCCCAACCTCACCGAACGCCAGGCCCCCTACGCCCACGCCCGAGACGTGCTGCTGCTGCGCAGCGCCCGGCAGGAGGTGCCCCTGCTGCTGAGCGGGTACGCGGTCTCCGCGGAGGCCCAGCGCCTGGTGGACACCGGCTGGGCCGTGCCGCTGAGCCCGGATCGGGAGGACCTGCGGCGCGCCAGCCCCCTGGTGGTGGCCACCTCCGACTCCTACCAGCGGGCCCGGGACCCCCTGGCCGCCCTGGCCCGGATCCCACAGCGGGCCCACCAGTCCGCCCGCCGCGCCCTGGAGCACGGGCCCGTGCTGGTGCAGGTGGCCCGCACCGGGTACGCCCCGACCCTGGCCTGTCAGCGCTGCCGCACCCCGGCCCGCTGCCCGCACTGCCACGGCCCCCTCGGACTGACCCGGGACTCCCGCTCCCACGCCGAGTGCCGCTGGTGCGGGCGGGCCGCGGCCGACTGGGCCTGCCCGAGCTGCGGCAACCGGACCTGGCGGCTGAGCACCGTCGGGGCGCTGCGCACCGCGGAGGAGCTGGGGCGGGCCTTCCCCCGGGTCCCGGTGATCTCCTCCTCCGGGGAGCACGTGCGCGCGCAGGTCCCGGATCGGCCCGCCCTCGTCGTGGCCACCCCGGGGGCCGAGCCGCGCGTGCCCGGCGGGTACCGGGCGGCCCTGCTGCTGGACGGGGACCGGATGCTGCAGCGGGACGCGCTGCGCAGCACCGAGGACGTGCTGCGCCGGTGGGCCAACGCCTGCGCGCTGGTGCGCTCCCGGCAGGAGGGCGGGGAGGTCGTGGTCACCGCGGAGCAGTCCTCGGTGCTGGCGGCACTGGTGCGCTGGGATCCCTCCGGATGGGCCCGGCGGGAGCTGGCCGAGCGGCGGGAGCTGGGCCTGCCCCCGGCGGTGCGCACGGCGGCGATCACCGGGCCCCGCACGGGCGTCGAGGCCTTCCTCCGCGCCCTGGACCCGCCCTCCCTCGGGCAGGCCCCGGCCCTGCGCGTGATCGACCCCATCCCGCTGGAGCCGGACGGAGAGGACCAGGAGCTCTACCGGGCACTGGTGTTCATGTCCTACGGCATCGCACCGCAGGTCACGGCGGCCCTGCGGCGGGTGCGCGCGGCGTCGTCGGCGGCGCGTGAGCACGCCCCCGTGCAGGTGCGCTGCGACGGCTCCGACGTGCTCTGAGATCCCCGACCCCCTGACGCGGCCCCGAGGGCCCGCTACAATCTCATGCGGTGCCCGGGCCGAGGCGTCGACGCCGGGCGGGCACCCGGCAGCTCCCGCCGCGTCCGCTCGCTCCCGATCCCTTCCGGAAGAGGTCCCCGCATGTCCGTGAAGCGCACCGCGCGCATCGCCCTGTCCTTCGTCGGCCTGCTGGTCGGCGCGGGCTTCGCCACCGGACAGGAGGTGATCCAGTACTTCATCTCCTTCGGGTCCTGGGGCATCGCCGGGGCCGTGCTGGCCGGCATCGTCATGGCCGCCGCAGGCGCCGTGATCCTGCAGCTGGGCAGCTACTTCCTGGCCGATGAGCACAACCGCGTCTTCCGCTCCGTGTCCTACCCCGTGATCGCCAAGCTGCTGGACGCCTCCGTGACCATCACCCTGTTCGCCATCGGGTTCGTGATGCTCGCCGGGGCCGGCTCCAACCTGCAGCAGCAGTTCGGGCTGCCCGCTTGGATCGGCTCGGCCATCATGCTGGTGCTGGTCATGGTCACCGGCCTGCTGGACGTGGACCGGGTCTCCAACATCATCTCCGCGGTGACCCCGCTGATCATCATCGCCGTGTGCGCGGCCTTCCTCTGGACCCTGTTCCACCTGCCCTCGGACCTCTCGGCCCTGGACCATCTGGCCGCCGCCCAGGAGTCCCCGGTCTCGCCGTGGTGGGTCTCGGCCCTGAACTACAACGGCCTGGCGCTGATCCTGGGTGTGTCCATGTGCCTGGTCATCGGCGGGAACAACACCGACCCGCGGGAGGCCGGCTGGGGCGGTCTGGCCGGGGGCATCCTCTATACGGTCATGCTGATCATGGCCGCGGTGACCCTGTACGCCAACATCGCGGTGGTCGGGGACTCCTCCGTGCCGATGCTGAAGCTGTTCGAGCACATCCACCCCGTGCTCGCGCAGATCATGGTCTGGATCATCTTCCTGATGATCTACAACACCGCGATCGGCATGTTCTACGCGCTGGGTCGGCGCCTGAGCGCCGGACGCGAGCAGCGCTACCGCCGGATCTTCCTCGTCGTGTGCCTGCTGGGCTTCGCGGTGAGCTTCGTCGGCTTCGAGACGCTGATGACCTACGTCTACCCCGTGATCGGGTGGATCGGTGCCGCGATGGTGCTGGTCCTGCTGGGCTGGTGGGTGCTCAACCGCCGCGACATCCTCGCCGAGGGGGACCGACGCCGCAACCTGCGCGCCCTGCTGTACCTGCGCGATCACCCCGAGCGGGAGTACAGCGACGCCCACGCCGCCCGGGCCGAGCGCATCGCCGAGGACTCGGTGGTCGAGGCCCCGCAGGTCACGGCCGCGATCGGCGTCGAGGTCCTGCGCGACCTGAACCGGGACGAGGACGTGGACTCCGAGCGGATCCACCGGGAGCAGGACCGATGAGCGCGCGCCGCACGATGCGCATCGCCCTGGCCTTCGTCGGGCTGGTCGTGGCCGCCGGCTTCGCCACCGGCCAGGAGCTGATCCAGTACTTCCTGTCCTTCGGGGCGATCGGGATCCTGGGGGCGCTGATCTCCGGGGTCGTGATGACGGTGGCCGGGGCCGTGGTGCTGCAGGCCGGCTCCTACTTCCTGGCCAAGGACCACCGGAAGGTGTTCCGCAGCGTCTCCCACCCGGTGGTCTCCGTGTTCCTGGACGTCGCGGTGACCCTGACCCTGTTCTCGGTGGGCTTCGTGATGCTCGCCGGCTCCGGGGCGACCCTGGAGCAGCAGTTCGGGCTTCCGGCCTGGGTCGGCTCCCTGATCATGGTGGCGCTGGTGATGCTCACCGGCCTGCTGGACGTGGACAAGGTCTCGCGCATCATCTCCTCGGTGGCCCCGGTGATCATCCTGGCGGTCCTGGTGGCCTTCATCTGGTCCCTGGCGCACGTGCCCGGGGACCTGGGGGCGCTGTCGCAGCTGGGCCGGACCCAGGAGTCCCCGGTGCACCCGTGGTGGGTCTCCGCCCTGAACTACACCGGGATGAACCTCATGGTCGGGGTCTCCATGTCCCTGGTGATCGGCGGTGCCGAACCCAGCCCGAAGGAGGCCGGCTGGGGTGGGCTGATCGGCGGGCTGATCTTCACTGCCCTGCTGCTGATGAACGCGACCACGCTGTTCTTCACCCTCGACGAGGTCGGCGACGCCCAGGTGCCGGTGCTGAAGGTCTTCGACCACATCAGCCCCGTCTTCTCCACGATCATGGTGTGGATCATCTTCCTGATGGTCTACAACACCGCGATCGGGATGTTCTACGCCCTGGGTCGTCGGCTCACCGCGGCCCACCCGCGGCGCTACCCGTGGGTGTTCCTCACGGTGTGCGCGATCGGCTACGCCGTGAGCTTCGTCGGCTTCGGCACCCTGATGTCCAGCGTCTACCCGGTGATCGGCTACGTCGGGCTCGTGCTGATCGCGGTGCTGGTGCTGTGGTGGTGGCCGCGTCGGCAACGGATCGGCAGCGAGGACTCCCGGCGTCGGCGCATCGGCGCCCTGCTGCGGGTCAAGCAGGATCGCCGACGCCGATTCTCCCGGGGTCAGCAGGATCGGCTGGAGGCCCTGCTGGAGGAGTCCGAGACGGAGCCCGCGGCCGTCACGTCCGCGCTGGAGATCCAGAACCGCCAGCACGACGAGCGCGGCTGACCCGCTCGGCCAACTCCACCAGGGTGCGCGCCGAGGCCTCCCAGGAGTACCGGGCGGCGTCGGCGACGCCCCGTGCCGCGAGCTCGGTGCGCACCCGGGGATCCTCCAGGCGGCGCACCGCGGCAGGGAAGGCCTGCGGGTCCTCGAAGTCCACGTGCAGCCCGTGCGGGGCGACCTCCCGGAAGATCGGGATGTCGCTGAGCACCACGGGCACCCCCTGCGCCTGCGCCTCGACCACGGGCAGGCCGAAGCCCTCGGCCCGGGAGGCGCTGACCAGCGCCCGGGCCGTGCGCAGCAGCTCCCGGTACTCCGGCTCGGCGATCCCGTCGTGGAAGACCACCCGGTCCGGATGTCGGATCAGCGCGGCCAGCTCGCGTCGTCGGGCCTCGGGGTAGCGGGAGAGCAGGTGCAGCCGGTACCCGGGCAGCCGGTCCACGCCCGCGATCAGCCGCTCGACCCCCTTGTACGGCATCGCCGATCCCATGTAGAGCAGGTCCGTGCCGCGCCCGCGCGCCCGGGTCCGGGTCTCGAGCGGGTCCAGCAGCACCCCGTCCGGGGCGGCATTGGGCACCACCGTGACGGGGCGGCGGGTCAGCCGGTGCTCGTCTATCAGCCCGGCGGTGGTGTCGCTGACCGTCACGACGGCGTCGGCACGGTTCAGCAGCCACCGCTGCGGGGCGTAGCTGCGGTGGAACAGCCGCCAGCCCAGGCGCACCGGGGCCGGCAGGAACCCCGGCGGCTGCGGGTGGGCGTAGTAGATCAGGTCGTGCAGGGTGAGGATCTGGGCGTAGTCCCGGCCCCAGGTGCCGATGGTCTGCATCGGGGAGAAGACCACGTCCGGGCGCAGCCGGTTGATCCGCAGGGCGCTCAGCGGCTCCAGAGGACCGGTGGGGGAGAACCCGCGCACCGTCGGCAGCTCCGGCAGCTGCTTTCGCTGGGCCGGGTCGCTGATGAGCATCGCGACCCGCAGCCCCGGGGTCTGCCCGGTGCGGATCAGAGCATCCACCGCGTGCAGCAGCCCGGCCGTGTACCGGCTGATGCCGTCGTGCACAGGCCGGACGTAGCGGGCATCCACCAGCAGCCTCACGCCGCACCCCCGTTCCCGTCGGACCGAGCGGGTCCGGCCGCCGGGCGCGATGACGACGCCGCCGGCGCGGCCCCGGTCTCCGGGAGGGCCTCGGTGAGGAAGTCCCCGACCACCCGGGCCGCCCGGCGGGGCGTCTCGTAGTGGATCAGGTGCCCGACCTCGGGCAGCACTTCCAGGCGCGCCTGCGCCTGCGGTGGGAAGGTCTCGCGCAGCCGCCGCTGCCCGGCCACCGAACCGAGGTCGTCCCGCTCGGCGGCCACCAGCAGCGTGCGCACCGTGACCTGCCCGGACCAGTCGCCCACGGTGGCCCGGGTCGAATCGGCGTAGGCCTGAATGACCACCCGACGGGAGGCGAAGGCCCCGAAGTACGCGGCGTGCTGACCGTTGATGAACCGGCGCAGGTGCGCATCGCGGGTCTTCATCATCAGCTCCGAGGAGATCCGGGTGATCGCCGCCGAGCGCACCAGCCGATCTCCCAGCGCCTCGGGCAGCACCGCGCACACCCGGTAGAACAGGGCGGCCCCCAGGGCCGGCAGGCGCTGGGCCGAGGCCAGGGCCGGTTCGCAGATGGGGTTGAGCAGGGCCAGCGCCGCCACCGCGTCCGGGTGCTGCGCCGCCAGGGCCGCGGCGACGACGGAGCCGTAGGAGTGCCCGAGCACCGCCAGGGGCAGCCCGTCCTGCGGCAGGGCTTCGAGCAGCTGCCCCAGGATCTCGGCGTAGCCGGCGACGTCGTGGGCGCGGGCTGGGAAGGCCGGGGAGCGGCCGAAGCCGGGCAGGTCCGGGACCACCGTCTCGACGTCGTCCGGCAGGGCGCGGGCCACCAGGTCCAGACCGTGGTGGTCCCCGCGGAAGCCGTGCACCGCGACCAGGCGCACCCGGGGCGAGGTGCGTGCCGGGTAGGTCCAGGTGCGCAGGACGCCGGCGGGCAGATCCCACCGGGTCTCGGCGGGCAGGTAGGCGCCGATGGGGGCGGATTCCAGGATCGAGCTCACGCCCTCCACTCTACGGTTCCTCCCCGGGCCGGGCGCCGTCGTCGGGGCCCGGCACCGCGTAGACTGGGACGGTTCCCGCGCTCACGCGCGGGCGCCCGCACCCCGATGCCGAGAACCGAAGGAATGATGGTGGCCCAGGTGAGTGACGCAGCCCGCGAGCAGGCGGCCGAGGAGAGGACCTACGACGCCGCGGCCCTGGAGGCCCGCTGGCAGGAGTACTGGGAGACCGAGCGGGTCTTCGTCCCCCTCGACGACGGCTCCAAGCCCCGCCGCTACGTCCTGGACATGTTCCCCTACCCCTCCGGGGACCTGCACATGGGCCACGCCGAGGCCTTCGCGATGGGCGACGTCGTCGCCCGCTACTGGATGCAGCGCGGCTACGACGTGATGCACCCGATCGGCTGGGACTCCTTCGGCCTGCCCGCGGAGAACGCCGCCATCAAGAACGGCACGCACCCGGCCGAGTGGACCTACCGCAACATCGAGACCCAGGCGGCCTCCTTCAAGCGCTACGGGATCGCCGTGGACTGGTCCCGGCGCCTGCACACCTCGGACCCCGAGTACTACCGCTGGACCCAGTGGCTGTTCCAGCAGTTCCACGCCAAAGGCCTGGCCTACCGCAAGGACTCCCCGGTCAACTGGTGCCCCAAGGACCAGACGGTGCTGGCCAACGAGCAGGTCGTCAACGGCGCCTGCGAGCGCTGCGGCACCCCGGTGACCAAGAAGTCCCTGAACCAGTGGTACTTCCGCATCACCGAGTACGCGGACCAGCTGCTGGAGGACATGGATCAGCTGGAGGGGCACTGGCCGGAGCGGGTCCTGGCGATGCAGCGCAACTGGATCGGGCGCTCCTCGGGTGCGCGGGTGGACTTCCGGATCCCGGCCGAAGGCGGCCGGTCGGAGCGGGAGGTCTCCGTGTTCACCACCCGCCCGGACACCCTGTACGGCAACACGTTCCTGGTGGTGGCCGCGGATGCGGACCTGGCCCTGGAGCTGGTCACGGACGAGCAGCGGGCGGCCCTGGAGGAGTACCGGGAGCGGGTCAAGGCCTTCTCGGACATCGAGCGGCAGGCCACCGACCGGGAGAAGACCGGCGTGTTCACCGGTCGTCACGCGCTGAACCCGCTGACGGGGGAGTCCGTGCCCGTGTGGGCCGCGGACTACGTGCTGGCCGACTACGGGACCGGGGCGGTCATGGCCGTGCCGGCCCACGACCAGCGGGATCTGGACTTCGCCCGCGCCTTCGACCTGCCGGTGCGCACCGTCGTGGACACCGGGGAGGAGGACCCCGCGGTCAGCGGCGTGGCCACCACCGGGGACGGCGTGCTCACCGGCTCCGGGCCGCTGGACGGACTGGACAAGTCCGCCGCGATCGCCCGCGCCGTGCAGCTGCTGGAGGACAATGGCGCAGGGGCCGGCCAGACCATCTACCGGCTGCGGGACTGGCTGCTGTCCCGCCAGCGCTTCTGGGGCGCGCCGATCCCCATCATCCACTGCCCGGACTGCGGTGAGGTCCCGGTCCCGGAGGATCAGCTGCCGGTGCGCCTGCCGGAGAACCTGAAGGGCGAGCAATTGGCGCCCAAGGGCCAGTCCCCGCTGGCCGCGGCCGAGGACTGGGTCAACGTCGCCTGCCCGTCCTGCGGCGAGCCCGCCCGGCGGGACACGGACACGATGGACACCTTCGTGGACTCCTCCTGGTACTTCCTGCGCTTCGCCAACCCCCACCTGGACACCGCCGCCCTGGACCCGCAGGCGCTGCGCGACTGGGCGCCGGTGGATCAGTACGTGGGCGGTGTGGAGCACGCGATCCTGCACCTGCTCTACGCCCGGTTCTTCGTCAAGGTGATCCGGGACCTCGGGTGGGTCGACTTCGATGAGCCCTTCCGGGCCCTGCTGAACCAGGGTCAGGTGCTCAACGGGGGCAAGGCCATGTCCAAGTCCCTGGGCAACGGCGTGAACCTCGGCGAGCAGCTGGACCTGTACGGGGTGGATGCGGTGCGCACCACGATGGTCTTCGCCTCCCCGCCGGAGGACGACGTCGACTGGGCCGACGTCTCCCCGGGCGGGTCCCTGAAGTTCCTGGCCCGGGCCTGGCGGCTGGGACAGGATCTGACGGCCCCGCTGGGGGCGGATCCGGCCGACGGGGACCAGGCGCTGCGACGGGTCACCCACCGGATGCTGCACGAGGCCGAGCAGGCCCTGGAGTCGGGCAAGTTCAACGTGGTGGTCGCCAAGACCATGGAGCTGGTCAACGCGACCCGCAAGGCCATCGACGCCGGGCCCGGCGGGGCCGATCCGGCCGTGCGCGAGGCGGTGGAGGCCGTGGCGGTGCTGCTGAGCCTGTACGCCCCTTACACCGCGGAGGACCTGTGGCACCAGGTCGGACACGATGAGCCGGTGCTGCGCGCGGGCTGGCCGCAGGTCCGGGAGGAGCTGCTGGTCCAGGACACGGTCACCGCCGTCGTGCAGATCCGCGGCAAGGTCCGGGACCGCCTGGAGGTGCCCGCGGACATCGACGCCGAGCAGCTGCGCGAGCGCGCCCTGGCCTCGGATGCCGTGCAGCGGTTCCTGGACGGGTCCGAGATCCGCAAGGTCATCGTGCGCGAGCCGAAGCTCGTGAACATCGTCGCCTAGGCGCACGCGGGCAGCGGCCATGACCGAGTCGCGGGATCCGGTAGGCACAACCGGGCGGGAGGAGACCGGCCCGGACGTTCCCGGGGCGGTCCTTCCCGAGACGGGCGCGGCGCGGTCGCGGCCGTGTCGGGTCGGGGTGCTCACCGACGCCGCGGCTGGCCTGCCCCGCACCCTGCTGGAGCGAGCACGCGCGGCCGGGGAGCTGATCTGCCTGGATCTGCCCCTGATGATCGAGGGCCAGATCTTCCCCGAGGCCGCGGACCCGCGCGTGCGGGAACACCTGGTGCTCGCCGCCGCCGAAGGCCGCAGCATGAGCACCTCCCGCCCCTCCCCGGGCGCCGTCTCCCGGGCTCTGGCGGCCCTGGCGGCGGCCGGGTGCACCGAGGTGGTGGCCCTGACCATCTCCGGGGAGCTGTCCGGGACGGTCCAGACCCTGCGCACCGCCGCCCGGGAATCCCCGATCCCGGTGCGCGTGCTGGACACCCGGACGGTCGCCGCAGCCCAGGCCGCCGGGGTGGCCGCCGCGCTGGCCGCCGCGCGCACCGGCGCGGATGCCGACCGGGTGCTCGAGGCGGCCCAGGCGGCCCTCGAGGCGACGCAGCTGCTGTTCTGGGTGCCCTCCCTGGAGCAGCTGGGCCGCAGCGGCCGGGTGCCCCGGGCCCTGGCCCGCGTCGGGCAGATGCTGCACGTCAAACCCATCGCGACCGTCGAGCAGGGGCGCCTGCGCTACCTGGAGCGGCCCCGGCAGACGGGTCCGGCGGTCCAGCGCTTCGCCGAGCTGGTCGCGCAGCGCGCCACCCGGGCGGTCCTGGCCGACGCCGCGGCCCGCGGCGTGCCCGACGATCACGGGTGGGCGGTGTGCCTGATCCAGGACTTCTGGGGCCGAGAGGTACCCGAGCGGCTGCACCACCGGATCGAGGAGCAGCTGGGGGGCCGGGTACGCGTGGTGCGGGCGGACCTGCCCGCTGCCCTGGCCGTGCACACCGGCCTCGGACCGACGGCCGCGGCGAGCATCCCCGGGCACCTGGCAGGGGCTCTGGCGGATCCGGCGCCCGACGTCGCGGGGGACTGAGCGCCCTACGGGTCCGCGCCGATGGGGGATGGACGCGGTGTCTTGGCCCCGTCATCCACCGAGGGGTCCTCCGGCCGGGTCGGATGTGCGGAGGCGGATCGCGGGTCCTTCTACGGTGAGGCCCATGAACCAGCGCATCGAGGAAACCGAGGACCCGTGGGAGGTCCCGGAGGATCACCGCGTCACCCGCCGCACGGTCCCGTCCCCGCGCCGGGCGGGTCCCACGGCCTCCCGGCAGCGGCTGACCGCGATGATCGAGGGCCTGGCCCCGGACGAACGGGGACCGGCCGCCGTCCCGACGCCGGGGGTCGGGTGGCTGCGCTTCTCCCCGTCACCAAGGGCGGTGCTGGGCCTGCTGGCCGTGGCGGCCCTGGCTGTGCTCGCGCTCGTGCTGTTCGTCCCCCGCGGGGAGCAGCAGGCCCCGAGGATCGCCGTGGCCGCCTCCGGAAGCGCCTCCCCGTTGGAGCTCGGTTCGCCCGACCCGGGTTCCGACGCCGCCCCGGCGGCCGGTGCCCCAGGGACTCCGGGTGCCACGGCGGCGTCGGGCGGGGAGGTCGCCGTGCACGTGGTCGGCGCGGTGAAGTCCCCGGGGCTGCAGCGGCTTCCGGCCGGGGCCCTGACGGCCGAGGCGATCCAGGCCGCCGGCGGGCCCACCGAGGAGGCCGGGCTGGAAGGGATCAACCTCGCGGCCCCGGTGCAGTCCGGACAGCAGATCCGGGTGCCCACCCGAGAGGAGGCGGCCGCCCAGGCCGCGGCACCGCCCAACCCCTCCGGGACCGCCGCTGCGGGAGCCGGGGATACCGGGACGGGTCCGGGAACGGCCGGCAGTGGTGCCGCGAGCGGGGAGCGGATCAACCTGAACACGGCCACCGCCGAACAGCTGGAGACCCTGCCGCGGGTGGGCCCCAAGCTGGCCCAGCGGATCCTGGACTATCGGCAGGTCCACGGGGCCTTCGCCTCGGTGGCCGAGCTGGATGCCGTTCCCGGGATCGGGGAGGCCATGCTCGCTGCCCTCGAGCCGCTGGTCATGGTGTGAGATGCCCGCGCCCGGGCTCGGCACCCAACCCGTGCGAGCCGTGGATCTGCGGCTGCTCAGCGCGGCGGCCGCGGCCTGGACGGCCGCACTCCTCGCCCCCGGCCACCAGCCCCGGGCCCTGCTGGCTGCCGCCGGGATCTGTGCTGCGGGCGCCCTGGTCGGCGCCGGACTGCTCATCCCGGCGGCCATCGGGCGCCGTCGCGGTCCCCGGACCCGAGGTGCGGTCCCGGAGGATCCCGGGGATGGGGGACGGGCGGGTCGGTCCCCGAGATCCGGTCCCCGCGGGCTGCTCCCGCGGGCTCGCGCCGTCCTCGGTGCCCTGGTGATCGCGGCGGTTGGGGCGGGCCTGGTGCTGACCAGCGCCGGCCTGCAGGCGAGGGACCCGGTGGCCCTCGCTCTGGCGGAAGCCGCCCGCGCGAGCACCGACGGCGAATCGGGCACCGACGCCGAGTCATCGGTCGACGGCGCCGCCACCGGGGCGGGGCAGACCCCGGCCTCGTCCGCCGAGACGAACCCCGCGGAGACCGCCGTCCGCCTGGTCGCGCGCGTCGCGGAGGACCCCAGGGAGGTGGAGGGCCGCTTCGGCTCCCGGTGGGCCGTGCCCACCACGGTCCTGGCCGTGCAGCGCGGGCCCACCGGGGAGACGGCGGCGGGCTCGGCGGCGGTGACGCTGTGGTTCGGCGCCGATCCGACGGCGCGCCTGGCCGAGGCCGGCACCGCACCGGTCCTGCTGGCCGGCGTCGTGAGCGCCGGGCGCGGTGGGGAGCCGCAGATCTCGGTGGCCGCCGTGATCGGCCCGGCGGACCCGGACCACGCCGGATCGGGCGGTGCGTCGTCGGGCTCCGCCGACAGGACCGGTGCGCGGCCGGGGATCCTGGAGCGGGCCCGGGAGCGCACCGAGGCCCGGGCCCGGGACCTGCTCGCCCCGGACACCGCCGCCCTGGTGCTGGGCATGGCCTACGGGGATGACGAGTCCCTCTCGGAGCCGACCGCCGAGGACATGAAGACCGCCGGGCTCACCCACCTGACGGCCGTGTCCGGGTCCAACGTCGCGATCGTGCTGCTGCTCGGGGTCCACGCGGTGCGCTGGACCCGCTGCCCACGGGCGGTGACCCTGCTCGCCGGGATCGCGGCGGCCGGGGCGTATCTGCTGCTGGTCGGTCCGGACCCCAGCATCCTTCGCGCCACCGTCATGGGGGTGCTCGGCGGGATCAGCGTGGCCGCCGGGCGCGGCGGATCCAGCGGGGCGGCCCTGTGGGTCAGCACCGTCGTGCTGCTCACGGTGGACCCGAGCCTGGGCGCCGACGCCGGGTTCGTCCTGTCCGTGGCGGCCACCGCCGGGATCATCCTGCAGGGCCCGGCCGTGTGCCGGCTGCTGTGCGGGGTGGCCTGGCGGTGGCTGGCCGAGGCGCTGGCCATCAGCATCGTCGCGAGCCTCTGGTGCGCGCCCTATCTGGTCCACCTGTCCGGGTTCTGGGGGCCGTGGACGGTCCCGGCCAACGTGCTGGCGGCCCCCGCGGTCCCTCTGGGCACGGTCTGCGGTCTGCTGGCCGTGTGCTCGTCCGGGGTGGGCCCGCTGGCGGATCCGCTGCTGCTGGGCGCCGGTGTCTGTGCCCGATGGATCGAGGCGGTGGCCCACGGGATCGGGCAGGCCCCGGCCGCCCGGGTGCCCACCGGGGACGGGCCCGGCGCCGTCGTCCTGGCCGGGCTGTTCGCGGGATTGGCCGCGGTGGCCCTGCAGCTGGCGGACCCGGCGCGCCGGGCTACCATGAAGGAGCTGCCCGACAGTCTGCGGGCCAGCCTGGCCGCCGAGGAGGAAGGACCCCCATGCCCCCGCGCCGCCGCAGCGCCGAGACCGAGCAGACCTCCTGGCGCAGCGTGGAACCGGCCCCCGTGATCTTGCTCAGCGGTTCGGAGGAGCACTTCGCGACCCAGGCCCGACGTCGCGTGCTCGCCCGGATGCGCGAGCAGCGCGGGGAGGTCGAGGTCCACGAGCTCTCCGCCCGGGACTACGCCCCCGGAGCCCTGGCCCAGGCCACCGGCCCCTCCCTGTTCGGGGACGCCCGCCTGGTGCGGGTCCAGGAGCTGGAGCGGATGTCCGAGGAGTTCCTCACCGAGGCCCTCGCCTACGTCAAGGCCCCGGACCAGGAGTCCGTGGTCCTGCTGCACCACGGCGGCGGCAATCGCGGGAAGAAGCTGCTGGACGCGATCGGCAAGGCCGGGCACCCGGTGGTGTCCTGCCGGCCGCTGAAGACGGACCGGGACGCCTCGGAGTTCCTGCACGCCGTCGTGCGCGAGGCCGGGCGGCGCATCGAACCGGATGCCGTGCGGCTGCTGATCGCCGCGACCGGGCGCGACGCCGCCGAGCTGCACGCCGCGGCCCGGCAGCTGCTGGCCGACGGGCCCGCCACGATCACCGATGCCGTGGTGGAGCGGTACTACGGGGGACGCACCGAGGTCACGGCCTTCAAGGTCGCCGACGCCGCCGTCGCCGGGAACCCCGGATCGGCGCTGCGCGCGCTGCGCCAGGCCCTGGACTCCGGGGTGGACCCGGTGCCGCTGGTCGGCGCCCTGGCCATGCGGGTGCGCACGATCGCCCAGGTGCACGGACGCCGGGACAGTCCCGCCCAGCTGGCCCGGGACCTCGGCATGGCGCCCTGGCAGGCCGAGCAGGCCCAGCGGGACGCCCGCCGCTACGCCCCCGAGGCGCTGGGGGAGGTCATCCGGGCCCTGGCCGAGGCCGACGCGCAGGTCAAGGGCGAAGCCCAGGACCCGATCTACGCCCTGGAGCGGGCCGTGCTCACCCTGGCCACCGCGGGACGCCGCCGCTGACCAGCCGCCCGAGGCCTCCTCCCGCAGGATGGGTCTCCGGGTCTCCCACCCTGCGCGCGCAGCGGCGCGCCCGGGGCGGGGCCGAGCGGATGGGGGCGGGCCGTGCGGATGCGACGAGGCCCCGTCGCCTCCACCCCCGGAGGGGAGTGAGGGAACGGGGCCTCGAGCGGCTGGCCGTGAGGGGGCGTTACGCCAGGGAGTTCACCCGAGCGGCCAGACCGGACTTCTTGTTGGCCGCGTTGTTCTTGTGCAGCACGCCCTTGGAGACGGCCTGGTCGAACTTGCGGGAGGCGACGCGCAGGGCCTCGGCGGCCTCTTCCTTGCTGCCGGACTCCACGGCCGCGTTGACCTTGCGCACCGCGGTGCGCAGCTCGGACTTGTAGGCGTTGTTGCGCAGGCGGGCCTTCTCGTTGGTCAGGATGCGCTTCTTCTGGGACTTGATGTTCGCCACGTGAAAAGTTCTTTCTGTTCCGTCGAATGGGTCAGTGAGGGCAAACGCAGCGGATCGCGACTGAGCGGCGTGGGGATGCCGAGGGTTCCGTCATCGCTGCGCAGTGCCCGATGACCATCGGACACACAGCCGTCCACTCTAGCAGACCGCGGAGGTTCAGGCCACCGGTGGGGGAGCGCCGTCGGCCGCGACGACGAGGCCCCCGCCCGTCGCCTCAGCGGCGGCGGGGCACGGCGCGGACCACCCGCTCGAAGACCTCGCGCGGCAGCACCGCACCCTCCCGGCGCACAGTTCCGGGATCCACGCGGATCACCCGGTCCACCAGGATCTCGGAGGCCCGACCCTGCCGGTCCCACGGGCCGGAGCCGATGTCCAGGTAGCGGTCGTCGCGGTGCGCGGCGTTGGTGTGATCCTTGCTGGTCAGCATCAGCCCCAGCAGCCAGCGCCCGTCCCGACCCACCAGCAGCACCGGCCGGTCCTTGCCGCGCCGGTGATCCTCCTCGTAGGGCACCCAGGTCCACACGATCTCCCCGGGATCCGGCCGCCCGTCCGGGCGCGGCCCGTAGACTGCATCCAGGGCCCCGGTGTAGTCCCCGGGATAGGCTCCGGTGTTCCCGGTGCGGTGCTCGGACGGGGCGGCGACCGCCCCGGAGCCCCGCTGCGAGGAGGAGCTGCGGGTGGTCTCCGGCTGCTGGGAGGCGTACCGGCGCCAGAGGCGCTGGGCGGTGCGCAGCACGCGGGTCACGGTGCGGCGATCGATCTGCATGCTCCTCACCCTAGGCCACCGTCGGTCCCGCACGGGGCCGCCGCCCCCGCCCCGCGTCCACCCCGGGGCCCTCGCGCGGCGAGGAGCGGATGCGGGGAAACGGGCCCGCTCGTGGGAAACTGGGGCGAGGCGCGGATCAGCGTCGGGTCCCGTGCTCGGACCCGCTCGGCATCCCCGCGCCTGCCGAAAGCACCCGTTGACGAGCGGCGCCGCTCCCCGCGCCAGGAAAGGATGCCCGTGGCCCCCCAGGCAGCCCACGCCCCGCAGCCCGCGGCGACGGACCCCGCGGTCCTGCGCAACTTCTGCATCATCGCGCACATCGACCACGGCAAGTCCACGCTGGCCGACCGCATGCTGCAGGCCACCGGCGTCGTGACCCCGCGGGAGATGAAGGCGCAGTACCTGGACCGGATGGACATCGAGCGCGAACGCGGCATCACCATCAAATCCCAGGCGGTGCGCATGCCCTGGGAGGTGGACGGCACCGCCTACGCCCTGAACATGATCGACACCCCCGGGCACGTGGACTTCACCTACGAGGTCTCCCGCTCCCTGGCCGCCTGCGAGGGCGCCCTGCTGCTGGTGGACGCCGCCCAGGGGATCGAAGCCCAGACCCTGGCGAACCTGTACCTGGCCATGGAGAACGACCTCACCATCATCCCGGTGCTGAACAAGATCGACCTGCCGGCCGCCCAGCCGGAGAAGTACGCCGAGGAGCTGGCCAACCTCATCGGAGTGGAGCCGGAGGACGTGCTGAAGGTCTCCGGCAAGACCGGCGAGGGCGTGCCGGAGCTGCTGGACCGGATCGTGCGCGACCTGCCCGCCCCCCAGGGTCGGCCCGACGCCGCGCCGCGGGCCATGATCTTCGACTCCGTCTACGACTCCTACCGGGGCGTGGTCACCTACGTGCGCGTCGTGGACGGGCGGCTCACCCCGCGCCAGAAGATCCAGATGATGTCCACCGGCGCCGAGCACGAGCTGCTGGAGATCGGGGTGATCTCCCCGGAGCCCAAGCCCACCGAGGGCCTCGGCGTCGGGGAGGTCGGGTACCTGATCACCGGCGTGAAGGACGTGCGCCAGTCCCGCGTCGGGGACACCGTCACGGACGCGAAGAAGCCGGCCGAGCAGAACCTCGGCGGCTACGAGGACCCCAAGCCCATGGTCTTCTCCGGGCTGTTCCCCATCGACGGCTCGGACTACCCCGTCCTGCGCGACGCCCTGGACAAGCTCAAGCTCAACGACGCCGCCCTGGTCTACGAACCGGAGACCTCCGCGGCCCTGGGCTTCGGCTTCCGCTGCGGCTTCCTGGGGCTGCTGCACCTGGAGATCGTGCGCGAGCGCCTGGAGCGGGAGTTCGACCTGGACCTGATCTCCACCGCGCCGAACGTCATCTACGACGTCGTCGCCGAGGACGGCACCTCGATGCGGGTGACCAATCCCTCCGAGTTCCCCGAGGGCAAGATCGCGGTGATCGAGGAGCCGATGGTGGCCTGCACGATCATCGTGCCCAGCGAGTTCATCGGCGCGGTTATGGAGCTGTGCCAGTCCCGGCGCGGGCAGATGGGCGGGATGGACTACCTCTCCCAGGACCGCGTGGAGCTGCGCTACCGGATGCCGCTGGCGGAGATCGTCTTCGACTTCTTCGACCAGCTGAAGTCCCGCACCCGCGGCTACGCCTCCCTGGACTGGAAGCTGGACGGGACCCAGGAGGCCGACCTGGTCAAGGTGGACATCCTGCTGCAGGGGGAGCGGGTGGACGCCTTCTCCGCGGTGACCCACCGGGACAACGCCTACTCCTACGGCACGGCGATGGCCGCGAAGCTGCGGGAGCTGATCCCGCGCCAGCAGTTCGAGGTGCCCATCCAGGCGGCCATCGGTTCGCGGATCATCGCCCGGGAGAACATCCGGGCCATCCGCAAGGACGTGCTGTCCAAGTGCTACGGCGGGGACATCTCCCGCAAGCGCAAGCTGCTGGAGAAGCAGAAGGAGGGCAAGAAGCGGATGAAGATGGTCGGGCGCGTGGAGGTCCCCCAGGAGGCGTTCATCGCCGCCCTGTCCTCCGGGGAGCAGACCAAGGACAAGCCGAAGAAGTGAGCCCGGCCCAGCCCACGGGGGATCCGGCCCCGTCCGACGGCCTGCTGCCGGCCTCTGTGCTCGACGGCGCCGAGCGGCGCAGCCTGAGCCTCTACGTGCACGTGCCGTACTGCTCGGTGCGCTGCGGGTACTGCGACTTCAACACCTACGCCGCCGAGGACTTCGGCGACGGCGTGAACCGGCTCAGCTACGCCGAGGACGCGATCCGCGAGCTGGACCTGGCCGCCGGCGTCCTCACCCGCTCCGGCCTGCCGGCCCGCCCGCTGAGCACGGTGTTCTTCGGCGGGGGCACCCCGACCCGTCTGCCGGCCGAGGACCTGGCGCGGATCCTGCGCGCCGGGATCGAGCGCTTCGGCATCGTCGACGGCGCGGAGGTCACCACCGAGGCCAACCCGGATTCGGTGACCCGCGAGGACCTCGCCCTGCTGAAGGAGGCGGGGTTCACGCGCGTCTCCTTCGGGATGCAGTCCGCGGTGCCGCGGGTGCTGGCCGTGCTGGATCGCACCCACACCCCGGCCAACGTCCCCAAGGTGGTCTCCTGGGCCAGGGAGGTGGGCCTGCAGACCTCGGTGGACCTGATCAGCGGGGCGCCGGGGGAGACCCTGGCGGAATGGGAGACCTCGGTGCGCGCGGCCATCGACTGCGCCCCGGACCACATCTCGGCCTACTCGCTGATCGTGGAGCCGGGCACCAAGCTCGCCGCGCAGATCCGCCGCGGGGAGCTGTCCCCGGTGGACGACGACGCCCAGGCGGACATGTACCTGCTGGCCGACCGCCTGTTCGGGGAGGCCGGGTACTCCTGGTACGAGGTGTCCAACTGGTCCCGCTCCGAGGACACCCGCTCCCGGCACAATCTCGCGTACTGGCGCAACCGGGACTGGTGGGGGATCGGCCCCGGCGCGCACTCGCACATCAACGGCGTGCGCTGGTGGAATCTGAAGCACCCCGTGCCTTACGCCCATCGCGTGCGTCAGGGCCTGTCCCCGGCGGCGGCTCGGGAGCACCTGGATGCGGACACCCGCTACGTCGAGGACGTGATGCTCGCCGCGCGCATCCGGGAGGGCGTCGCGATCGAGGATCTGCGGGGGCCTGGCCGGGAGGCGGTGGGCTGGCTCGAGGGCCAGGGGCTGATCGAGCCGCAGGCCCGGGCCGAGGGCAGGGTCGTGCTCACGCTGCGTGGGCGGCTGCTGGGGGACGCCGTCGTGCGCACCCTGCTGGGGGACTGAGCCGCAGGGACGTCCTCCAGACGGGGCTCGGGGCGAGCCGACCCCGGGGTTCGACGTCGGGGTCCCGGATCCGAGCCCGGTCGGGATCAGCCGCGGCGGGCGGAGATCCGATCCAGCAGCCGGGTGTTGAAGCGGTACTGGTAGGGGTTGCCCCGGTTCACGTGCACCCCGGCCACCAGGGAGGACAGCGCGAGGAAGACCCAGACCACGGCCGCGATGAGGCCGAACAGCCACCCGATGGCGGGCACGGGGGACAGGGCCACGCAGACCACGATCAGCACGCTCGGCAGGAGGGTGAAGTTCAGGGCCTCCCGGGACTCCTGGGCCGTGAAGCGACCCCGGGCGCGCAGGGTCAGGTAGATCAGGCCGGAGGGGATGCACCCCACCACCCCGCCGAAGTGGGCGAGGGTGGCCATCGTGCGGTCATCCTTGACGCTCAGCGGCTGCGGCATCGCATTGGTCCCCTCGAAGGGAGGAGTCTGCTCGGTGGTGGAAGTGGTCCCCAAAACTTCTCGCTTCATCCTGTCTCGTCAGCGGCCGCGCGGGTCGTGCGGGCATCGCCTCCAGCTTACCGGGCCCGAACCGGCGACGGCGGAGGCCGGGATCACCCATGGCGAAGATCACATGAGGCGGTGGGGGTCAGGGGTGATCGGTGAGGAAGTCGATGATGTGCTCCACGGGACCGAGGATCCCGGGATTCAGGTCCGTGTAGCTGTTCACCCCGGCCAGGATCCGGCGCCAGGCCCGGCCGCGCTCGGCCGCGCTGGCATGGGGCCACCCGATCCGCCGAAGCACGCCGGTCTTCCAGTCCTCCCCCCGCGGGACCTGCGGCCAGGCGGAAAGCCCCACGGCGCGCGGGCGCACCGACTCCCAGACGTCCACGTAGGGGTGGCCCACGAACAGCACGTGCTCGCGGGCCCCGGGCAGGCCCAGAGCCTGCTCGGCCAGACGGGACTCCTTGGAGCCGGGCACCAGGTGATCGGCCAGCACCCCCAGGCGTCGGCCCGGACCCGGCTGGAAGTCGCGGATGATCTGCTCGACGTGATCCAGTCCGTGCATCGGCTCCACCACGATCCCCTCGACCCGCAGGTCATCGCCCCAGACCTTCTCCACCAGCTCGGCGTCGTGCACCCCCTCGACCAGCATCCGCGAGGCCCGCGCCGTGCGGGCCGGGGCCTGGGGGAGGGCGACCGAGCCCGACCGGGTCCGGCCGGGGCCACTGGGGGCGGGACGCGAGGCCGGGGGGACCAGGCGCACGGGGCGGCCCTCGTACAGGAAGCCGTAGCCCAGGGGGAAGGCCCGCACCGCGCCGTGGCGGTCCTCCAGGCTGACCACCCGCTGCCCGCCGATGGTCTCCAGGCGCACCGCGGCCCCGACCCAGCCGGTCTCCAGCTCCTCCAGGACCATCCCGGCGCGCACCGGCAGGTCCTCGGTGCGCGGGCCGCGGCGGGCGGCGGAGAGCTCCTCGAGGGACTGCGGCCCCCAGTCCTGTGTGTGCATCCTCGTCGCTCCTCCCTCGGCGGCCCGGTCGGCGATCTGCGACCGGCGGATCATCCCGACGTCGGCGGCCGGCGCGCTCCGGACCCGGCCCGCGCTTTCCTCGATGACGGCACGGGCGTAGGATTAGCACTCGGACCACCCGAGTGCCAGATCGGCCCGCGCCGTGCGCCCCCGACTCTAGCGCCGCCGCCGGTCCCCGGCACACCGCGGATCCCTCCCGATCCGCCCCCCCCGTGCCGCAAAGCCCCGCCGTCCCCGGCAGAACCCAGGAGCCAGACCGTGAACCATCTGCGCCGCCTCGAGGTGCTCAGCGCCATCGTGGAGGACTACGTGCATTCGCGGGAGCCGGTGGGATCCAAGGCCCTCGTCGAGCGGCACCGGCTCGGCGTCTCCAGCGCGACGGTGCGCAACGACATGGCCGCCCTGGAGGATGAGGGCCTGATCGCCGCCCCGCACGCCAGCGCCGGGCGCATCCCCACGGACAAGGGCTACCGCGCCTTCGTGGACCGCATCGACGCCGTGCGGCCGCTGACCCCGGCCCAGCGCCGGGTCATCGTCGAGTTCCTCGGCTCCTCCCACGATCTCGACGAGGTCATGGCCCGCACGGTGCGCCTGCTCTCGCAGCTGACCCACCAGGTCGCCGTCGTGCGCTATCCCCGGCGCACCGGGGAGCGGGTCCGGCACCTGGACCTGGTGCCCCTGGAGCCGGACACGGCCCTGCTGATCCTCATCACCAGCCGCGGGCGCGTGCTGCAGCAGCCGGTGCCCCTGCCCGTCGACGCCGGGCACGCGGGGGAGGACCTCGCCCTGCTGCGCACCCGCCTGCTGGAGGAGCTGGTCGAGGCCCCGCTGGATGCGGCTGCGGCCCGCGCCGACACCGTGCTCGCCACCCTGCCGCCCGGGGCGCGCGAGGCCGGGGCGCGGGTGATGGCGGGCCTGGCGGGCCTGGCCGACGGCGGCGCGCAGGACCGGCTGCTGATGGCCGGGACCAGCTACCTCGCCCAGTCCACCCGGGACTTCCGCAGCAGCATCGCCCCGATCCTGGATGCGCTGGAGGAGCAGGTCGTTATGCTGCGCCTGCTCTCGGAGCTCGGGGAGGAGCACCCCGGAGCCACCGGCGTCTCGGTGCGCATCGGCGCCGAGAACGCCGCGACCCCCCTGGCCGACGCCTCGGTCGTGGCCAGCGGGTACGGTCCGGCCGGCAGCGCCCAGCTGGGCGTGGTCGGACCGACCCGCATGGACTACCCCGAGACCATGGCCGCTGTGCGGGCCGTGGCCCGCTACCTCTCGCGCCTGCTGCGCGAGGACCAGCCCTGACCCGCACCCGACCCTGACCATCGACCCCGCCACGCGGTGAGCACACCGCGAGAAGAAGGAACGAGCACACCGTGAGCAGCCACTACGAAACCCTCGGCGTCTCCCGCGACGCCAGCCCCGAGGAGATCAAGAAGGCCTACCGGAAGAAGGCCCGCACCCTGCATCCCGACGTCAACCCCTCCCCGGAGGCCGCCGAGGAGTTCAAGCGCGTCTCCCACGCCCACGACGTCCTCTCC
This sequence comes from Rothia sp. BD8, assembly GCF_044878465.1. Lineage (NCBI taxonomy): Bacteria > Bacillati > Actinomycetota > Actinomycetes > Micrococcales > Micrococcaceae > Rothia > Rothia sp. BD8. The sequence continues at coordinate 46,332 of NZ_JANJES010000011.1, forward strand.
GACCCGGAGAAGCGCCGGATCTACGACGCGACCGGCAACGAGAACGGCACCGCCGGCGGCTTCGGCGGTGGCGGCGGATTCCCCGGCGGGGGCTTCGGCTTCTCCGACATCTTCGAGACCTTCTTCAACGGCGCCCAGTCCTCCCGCGGCCCGGCCAGCCGGGCCCGGCAGGGCCAGGACGCCCTGATCACCGTGCGCATCGACCTGCGCGAGGCCGTGTTCGGCGCCGAGAAGGAGGTCATGGTCGACACCGCCGTGACCTGCCCGGAGTGCTCCGGGAAGGGCACCCAGGACGGCACGGAGCCGGAGACCTGCGAGGTCTGCCACGGGCGCGGGCAGGTCCAGCGCCAGGTCCAGTCCATCCTCGGCAACGTGGTGACCACCGCCGAGTGCCCGCACTGCCACGGCTTCGGCACCGTCATCAAGCACCCCTGCCAGGAGTGCTACGGCGAGGGCCGGGTGCGCCAGCGCCGGCCGCTGACCGTGAAGATCCCGGCCGGGGTGTCCACCGGCACCCGCATCCGGCTGTCCGGGCAGGGCGAGGCCGGCACGGGCGGGGGACCCAACGGCGATCTCTACGTGGAGATCCGGGTCAGCCCGGACGAGGTCTTCACCCGGGAGGGAGACGACCTGCACGCCAGCATCACCGTCCCGATGACCGCGGCCGCCCTGGGCACCTCGGTCACCCTGGAGACCTTCGACGGACCGCGCGAGGTCACCGTGGAGCCGGGCACCCAGAACGGGCAGACCGTGACCCTGCGCGGCCTGGGCGCGACCCGCCTGCGCGGCAGCGGCCGCGGCGACGTGATCGCGCACCTGCAGGTCACGACCCCGACCCGCCTGAACGACGAGCAGCGCGAGCTGCTGCGGAAGCTGGCCCAGCTGCGCGGGGAGGACGACGGCGCCGGGCAGACCGTGCAGCGCGGCTCCGGGCAGGGCTTCTTCTCCCGGCTGCGCGACCGCTTCCAGGACTGACCCCGCCACCGCACAGGAGCCGCCATGACCCGCCCCGTCTTCCGCGTCCCCACCGATCTCCTGCGCGACGCGCGTTCGGAGGACTCCGTCGAACTGACCGGCCCGGAGGGCCACCACGCCCGCACCGTGCGTCGCCTGGGCCCCGGCGAGGAGCTGGATCTGGTCGACGGGCGCGGGCTGCGCGCCCCCGGCGTCGTCCGGGAGCTGCTGCCCGAGGGCCTGTTGGTGCGCCTGATGGCCGATCCCGCCCCGGAGCCGGTCGGCCGACTCGTGCTGGTCCAGGCCCTGGCCAAGGGGGACCGGGACCTGATGGCCGTGGAGATGGCCACCGAGCTCGGGGTCGCGGCGATCGTGCCGTGGCAGGCCGAGCGCAGCATCGTGCGCTGGAAGGGGGAGCGGGCCGCGCGCTCCCACGCCAAGTGGGAGCGCACCGCGGCGGCGGCCGCCAAGCAGGCCCGGCGCGCCGTCGTGCCCGACGTGCTGCCGCTGGCCGATCTGGAGGCCCTGCTCGGGCAGGTGGGCCCCGAGGACCTGGTGCTCGTGCTGCACGAGCAGGCCCGGAACCCGCTGAGCCGGGAGGTGCCCGCCCGCCTGCCGGATCCGCAGGGCCGGGGCCGGGTCCTGCTCGTCGTGGGTCCGGAGGGCGGGATCTCGCCGGAGGAGACGCGCCGGCTCGTCGCGGCCGGCGCGCACCCGGTGCGCCTGGGCCCGGAGGTGCTGCGCACCTCCACGGCCGGGGCCGCCGCCCTGGCCGTGCTGCAGGTCCTGTCCGGGCACTGGTCCCAGCTCGGCCCGGGGTCCGAGGGCGCCGATCCCGACGGGACGGATCCCCTGACCCCCGATCCCGACGAACCCGCCGCATCCTCCTGAGGATCCCTCCCGCCGGACCCCGGGCGCAGACGAGCCCGGGGGCGGGCGGGTAGGCTGGGATGGAGCATCCCGCCCCCGCGCACGCCCACCGTCGAAAGGCTCTCCGCCGCCGTGCTCTCCGATTCGCCGACCGGCGATTCCCGCCCGCTGTCCGTCTCCCGCACGTATGCCTTCGCCTCGCGCGAGGCGATGATCGGGGCCTTGGGCCCCCAGGACTCCTCGCTGCTGGTCATCGAACAGGCCTTCCCCGACGTGTCCCTGCACCTGCGCGGCCTGGAGGTCGGGGTCAGCGGTCCCTCCGCCCAGGTGCAGCTGGTGTTGCGTCTGCTCGAGGAGCTGGAGGCCCTGGCCCGGCAGGACACCCGCATCACCGTGCAGACCGTCCAGCGGCTCACGGACCTGCTCGTGCGCAACATGGCCCAGGCCGCGCCGAGCCTGACGAAGAACATCCTCTCCAGCCGGGGCCGGAAGATCCGCCCCAAGACCGTCAACCAGTCCGCGTACGTCGAGGCGATCGACGCGAACACGGTCGTGTTCGGCATCGGCCCGGCCGGCACCGGCAAGACCTACCTGGCGATGGCCAAGGCCGTGCAGGCCCTGCAGGCCAAGGAGGTCAACCGGATCATCCTGACCCGCCCGGCGGTGGAGGCGGGGGAGTCCCTGGGCTTCCTGCCCGGCAGCCTCAACGAGAAGATCGACCCGTACCTGCGTCCCCTCTACGACGCCCTGCACGACATGATGGACCCGGATTCCATCCCCCGGCTCATGGAGGCCGGGACCATCGAGGTCGCGCCGCTGGCCTACATGCGCGGGCGCACCCTCAACGACGCCTTCGTGATCCTCGACGAGGCGCAGAACACCACCGCGGAGCAGATGAAGATGTTCCTGACCCGCCTGGGCTTCGGCTCCAAGATGGTCATCACCGGGGACGTCACCCAGGTGGATCTGCCCCGGGGGGCCGCCTCGGGGCTGCGGCAGGTGCAGACGATCCTGCGCGATGTGCAGGACGTGCACTTCGCGCGCCTGGAGGCCGTGGACGTCGTGCGCCACCAGCTGGTCAGCGACATCGTCACCGCCTACGGGCGGTGGGAGCAGGATTCCGCCCACGCCCGGGACAAGCGGGCGCGCGACGCCGCCCGGGCGGGTTCCGCGGACTCCCGGAGAGACTCGCGGGACGCCGGGAGCGCCGGGGCGGATGCGGGGGAGCGGGCATGATCCTGGACATCGAGGTCTCCGAGCCGAGCACCGACGCCGAGCGCACGGCCTTCGCGGAGGTGGACCTGGCCCAGCTGCGCGCCCTGGTGGACTTCGCCGGCGCCCGTCTGCACCTGGGGGAGGAGGTCGAGCTGTCCCTGGCCGTGGTCACCGACGAGCAGATGGCCCAGCTGCACCGGCAGTGGATGGATCTGCCCGGGCCCACGGACGTGATGTCCTTCCCGATGGACGAGCTGAGGCCCGGCACCGCCGAGGACCCGGCGGCCGGGGTGCTCGGCGACGTCGTGCTGTGCCCGACGGTGGCCCGGGAGCAGGGTGAGCGCGCGGGGCACGGAACGGCCGATGAGCTGTGCCTGCTCACCGTGCACGGGATCCTGCACTGCCTGGGCTATGACCACGCCGAACCCGAGCAGGAGCGGGAGATGTTCGCTCTGCAGCGGCGGATCCTGGAGGACTTCCTCGGACACCCCGCCCCGGTCGAGACCCGCCACTAGAAGGAGGCCGTCATGAGCACCGTCCTGCTGATCCTCGCCGTCCTCGTCCTGCTGGGCCTGGCCTTCCTGATGACCGCCGCGGAGTCCGCGTTCACCTACCTGCCCCGCCACGAGGCGGAGACCGTCAGCCGGGAGGAGGGGCGGGCCAGCCTGCGTGCGGTGCTGGCCGATCCCCGGCCGCACATGTACGCACTGCGCTTCACCCGCATCGTGGGGGAGTCCGCGGTCAGCGTGATCCTCCTGCTGCTGCTGATGCGGGTGCTGCCCTGGGTCTGGCTGGCGGCGGTGCTGACCGTGCTGCTGGCCTCCCTGGCGGGCTTCGTGCTGGTCGGGGTCGCCCCGCGCCACCTCGGCCGGGCCCATCCGCTGCGGGTGGCCGGTGCCACGGCGAAGCTGCTGCGGGCCCTGACCCGAGGCATGGGGCCCGTGCCCCGCTGGCTGATGCGACTGGGGGCGCGGATCTCCCCGGCCACCGAGGAGAACGCCGGATTCTTCACCGAGGAGGAGCTGCGCGAGTTCGTGGACCGGGCCTCCACCACGGATCTGATCGAGGACAGCGAGGCGGCCATGCTGCACTCGATCTTCGAGCTGGACGACACCCGCATCCGCGCCGTGATGGTGCCGCGCCCGGACATCGTCAGCTTCGAGGCCGAGGACACCCTGGACAACGCCCTGAACCTCTTCCTGAGGTCCGGCTACTCCCGCATCCCCGTGCTGGGCGAGGACGTCGACGACGTGCGCGGCTTCCTGTACCTGAAGGACGTCGCCGAGGCGATGCTCGCGGATCGGGGCCGGGCCCGCGAGCGCGGCGTCGGGCAGCTGCTGCGTCCGGCCAGGTTCGTCCCCGAGTCCCAGAAGGTCTCGGAGCTGCTGCCCCAGATGCAGCGGGAGGGGACCCACATCGCCGTCGTGGTGGACGAGTACGGCGGCACGGCCGGGCTGGTCACGCTGGAGGATCTCATCGAGGAGCTGGTGGGGGAGATCGTGGACGAGTATGATGCCGCGGTCCCGGAGGTCACCGCCGAGGGGGATGCCTACCTGGTCTCGGCCCGGCTGTCGGTGGGGGACCTGGGAAACCTGTTCGACCTGGACCTGGAGGACGACGACGTGGATACGGTCGGGGGGCTGCTGGCCAAGGCCCTGGGGCGGGTGCCGATCGTCGGGTCGGAGGCGCAGATCTACGGGCTGAAGCTGAAGGCCGTTAGGCTCGAAGGACGCCGCAACCGGGTGGGCACGGTCCTGGCCAGCCCCGTCGCCCCGGAGCCGGCCGAGTCCGCCGCCGAGCACGAGGAGTGACCATGGAATTCGCCGCCGTTCCCGAGGGCTTCCGGGCGGGCTTCGCCGTGCTCGTCGGGCGCCCCAATGCCGGGAAGTCCACCCTGACCAACGCCCTGGTGGGTCAGAAGGTGGCCATCACGTCCAACCGTCCGCAGACCACCCGGCACACGATCCGGGGGATCGTGCACCGTCCCGAGCACCAGCTGATCCTCATCGACACCCCGGGGCTGCACCGGCCGCGCACCCTGCTGGGTCAGCGGCTGAACGACCTGGTGGCCGAGACCCTGGCGGAGGTGGACGTCATCGGGTTCTGCCTGCCGGCCGATGAGCGGATCGGTCCCGGGGATCGCTACATCGCCGCGCAGCTGGCCGCGGCCGGGAACCGGCCCGTCGTCGCGATCGTCACGAAGGCGGATGCGGTGCCTCCGCAGCGTCTGGCCGAGCAGCTGCTGGCCGTGCAGGCCCTCGGCGAGGAGACCATGGCCGCCGAGCAGGAGGCCCGCCGGCAGCGTCGGGCCCGACGCCGCGGCTCCGGCGCGGGTGCGCCGAAGGCCGAGTCCGATGCCGGTCGCTCCGGCTGGGCCGACGTCATCCCCGTCTCCGCGGTCAGCGGCTACCAGGTGGAGGCGGTCGCGCAGGTGCTGGGCTCCCACCTGCCGGTCTCCCCGCCGCTGTACCCGGAGGGGGATCTCACGGATGAGCCGGAGGCGGTGATGATCGCCGAGCTGGTGCGCGAGGCGGCCCTGGAGGGGGTCCGGGACGAGCTGCCGCACTCGGTGGCCGTCACGGTCGAGGAGATGGTCGACCGGGAGGGTCGCCCCGCCGAGGACCCGATGGTGGATGTGCACGTGAACCTGTACGTGGAGCGGGAGTCCCAGAAGGCCATCATCATCGGGCGCCGGGGCTCGCGGCTGAAGGAGATCGGCACCAAGGCCCGGGCCGGGATCGAGCCCCTGCTGGGGGCGAAGGTGTACCTGAGCATCCACGTGAAGGTCGCCAAGGACTGGCAGCGCGATCCGCGCGCCCTGGGCCGGCTGGGGTTCTGATCCCGACTCACGGGCGGCATTCAGCCGGGCGTCGTAGAATCGAGCGCGACCCCGGCCTCTTCCCCCAGGAGACTCCGTGCCAGAAACCTCCAGCGCCCCCGAGCAGGACGTCCGCGCCGTGCCCCGCGGTCGGCACTTCCGCAACGACGGACTGGTCTCGCGCAGCGGCCTGTGGGCCGCGCTGTGCTGCATCGCCCTGCTGCTGGTCGTGATGGGCGCCGGCGGCGTCGCGGCCCTGCGGCTGCGGCACAACGTCAGCACCGACGCCCTGAACCTCGGGGGCAGCGAGAACCTCGAGGACGGTCCCCTGGACATCCTGGTGATCGGATCGGACACCCGCGCCGGGGCCAACAGCGCCTACGGCGACGCCGCCGATGCCTCCTCGGGGGCCCGCTCGGATGTGATGATGCTGGTGCAGATCAGTCAGGACCGGCAGAACGTCAGCGTCGTCTCCTTCCCCCGGGACCTGATGGTGGACATCCCGCAGTGCACCAACCAGAAGACGGGGCAGACCTACCCTGAGTCCCCGGACACCCAGATCAACGAATCCCTGGATCACGGCGGGCCGGGGTGCTCGGTGGCCACGATCAACAAGATCACCGGGATCAACATCGACCACTTCATGCTCGTGGACTTCAACGCCGTCAAGCAGCTCAGCTCCGTGGTGGGAGGGGTGCAGGTCTGTGTGGACCAGGCGGTCGATGATCCCTACTCGGGGCTGAAGCTGCCCAAGGGGGAGTCGGAGGTGGAAGGGGAGCAGGCCCTGTCCTTCCTGCGCTCCCGCCACGGCTTCGGCGACGGCTCGGACACCACCCGGATCAAGGCCCAGCAGGCGTTCCTGGCCTCGCTGCTGCGCAAGGTCAAGGCGCAGGGGACCCTGACCAACCCGGGGACGATGTACCGGATCGCGGAGGCGATCACGCAGAACGTGACCGTGGATTCCGGGCTGACCGATCCCAGCACCCTCGTGTCGATCGGCAGCATCTTCGCCGGCGTCGACCTGGACAAGGTGGTCTTCGCGACGGTGCCGAACGAGGCCTATCCGGCCAACCCGAACAAGCTGCAGCTGTCCGACTCCGCGCAGCAGGTCTTCGCGACCCTGCGCAAGGACGGATCCCTGGCGGCGAAGGAGCAGCCCTCCGCCTCCGCCTCCGCGCAGCCCTCCCCGTCGGCGTCGGTGGACCGCTCCGTGCCGGTCTCGGTGATCGATGCGACCGGCACGAGCTCCCAGGGGGAGCACGTGGCCGACCTCGTGGAGAAGCTGGGCTACACGCAGGTCACGCACCAGCAGGCCCAGAACCAGCTGGCCGGCACGACCGTGTACTACAGCACCGGCTATGAGGAGCAGGCGGAGCAGATCGGTCAGGCCCTGGGGGTTGCGGCGGAGCAGATCCAGCCCAGCGAGGCCTACGCCGGGGTCGCGGTGCTGCCCGGGCTGGACTTCACCTCGGGCGACAAGGTCAAGGCCGATGACCAGGAGATCGTCGGCGGCGCCTCCGGGCAGACCGCGCAGGAGTCCCCCTGCCAGCAGGCCTTCGGGTACTAGGCCCGGGCGGCCCGCGCGGTGCGGGAACGCCCGAGCCGGTCCCGGTTCGTCCATTATCTGGACTCCGGGGCGGGCAGGGGGCGTGCGGCGGGGCACGGTGATACGTTGCTGATGTGATGCACACGGCAGTACTCCGACGCCTTAGCCGCCGCAGCGAGGTCAGCTTCCCCTAGGCCGACCCCCTCGCTGCGGAGCCGCCGCCCGCGTCGACCGCCCATCCTGACCCAGGAAGAAGGCGAGTGCCTTGCCCAACCGCCAGCAGCCCTCCCCGATGCCCACCCATCGGTATCGTCCCTATCTCGAGCAGCTGCCCGTGTCCCTGCCGGACCGCACCTGGCCGGACCGGGTCATCACTCAGGCCCCGCGCTGGTGCGCGGTGGACCTGCGCGACGGGAACCAGGCCCTGGCCGATCCGATGGACACCGACCGCAAGCTGGCCATGTTCAAGCTCCTGGTGGCCATGGGCTACAAGGAGATCGAGGTCGGCTTCCCCTCGGCCTCCCAGACGGACTTCGACTTCGTGCGCACCCTCATCGAGGGTCGGCACATCCCCGAGGACGTCACGATCCAGGTGCTGGTCCAGTGCCGGGAGCACCTGATCGAGCGCACCTACGAGGCCATCGAGGGCGCCCCCTCCGCGATCGTGCACTTCTACAACTCCACCTCGGTGCTGCAGCGCCGGGTGGTCTTCCAGGCGGATCAGGACGAGATCCTGGACATCGCCCTGCGCGGGGCCCGGCTGTGCGCCAAGTACGAGGAGCAGCTGGGCAGCGCCGTGCCCATCACCTACGAGTACTCTCCGGAGTCCTACACGGGCACCGAGGTCCAGTACGCGGCCCGGGTCGCCAACGCCGTCGCCGCCGAGCTGGGGGTCGGCGACGGCCGCGAGGTCATCATCAACCTGCCGGCCACCGTAGAGATGGCCACCCCCAACATCTACGCCGACTCCATCGAGTGGATGCACCGGCACCTGGAGCACCGGGAGAACGTGGTGCTGTCCCTGCACCCGCACAACGACCGCGGCACCGGTGTGGCCGCGGCCGAGCTGGGGTACCTGGCCGGGGCCGACCGGATCGAAGGGTGCCTGTTCGGCAACGGCGAGCGCACCGGCAACGTGGACCTGGTGACGCTGGGACTGAACATGCTGACCCAGGGCGTGGATCCGCAGATCGACTTCTCCGACATCGAGCACATCCGCCACACCGTGGAGTACGCGAACCAGCTGCGCGTGCCCGAGCGCACCCCCTACGGCGGGGAGCTGGTCTTCACGGCCTTCTCCGGGTCCCACCAGGACGCCATCAAGAAGGGCTTCGATGCGATGGCCCAGCGGGCGGAGCAGACCGGGCAGGACCCCGCGGACATGGAATGGGCGGTGCCGTACCTGCCGATCGACCCGAAGGACGTCGGGCGCGACTACGAGGCCGTGATCCGGGTGAACTCCCAGTCCGGCAAGGGCGGGATCGCCTACCTGCTGCAGCGGCAGAAGGGCCTGGAGATGCCCAAGCGGGCGCAGGCCGAGTTCTCCGCGCTGGTCCAGGCGCGCACCGACGAGCAGGGCGGGGAGATCACCAGCGTCGCCCTGTGGGAGATCTTCCGGGACGAGTACCTGCCGGCCGAGGAGCCGGGGGCTGCGCGCTGGGGCCGGTTCCGCATCGCCTCGATGACCACCGAGGCCGCAGACACGGGGGACACGACGCTGCGGGTGCGGCTGGAGGCCGGGGGCCGTGTCCTGGAGCGCTCCGGCACCGGCAGCGGCCCGATCGACGCGATGACGCAGATCCTCTCCCGCGAGGGAGTGGATGTGCGCGTGCTGGACTACTCCGAGCACGCGCTGAGCTCGGGGGAGTACGCCCAGGCCGCCAGCTACGTCGAGGCGGCCGTGGGGGATCGGGTGCTGTGGGGCGTGGGCATCGACGCCAACACCACCCGCGCCGGGCTGAAGGCCGTGGTCTCCGCGGTGAACCGCGCGCTGCGCTGAGTTGGGGCGTTCGGATCGGCCCGTGCCGTGGCCGCCGTCGGCCGGGACCCTGCGCTCCCGGCCTCGAGCGGGCTGCCGTGGGAGAATGGAGGCGTGCCTCTGACCGCGATCCCCGCCCGCAGCTCCCGGGACCTGCTGCTGATCCTCGCGACCCACCCCCTGGGGGAGGCCGACCGGATCATCGTGGGTCTCACCGCCCACCACGGGATGCTGCGCGCGGTGGCCAAGGGGGTGCGGCGGGCCTCGTCGAAGATGGGGGCGCGCCTGGAGCCGTTCATGGTCGCGGACGTCTCCTTCGTCTCCGGACGCTCCCTGGCCACGATCACCCAGGCCGTGACCGTCAAGGCCTACTCCGCCCCGCTGGTGGCCGATTGGGACGCGTATCTGGCGGCCAGCGCGATCTGCGAGGTCGCCGACCGCATCGGGCAGGGGGAGCAGGACACGGCCGCGGCGCTGTTCCCCCTCACGGCCGGGGCGCTGTCGGCCCTGGCGCGGCACCTGCACGATCCGCGCGACGTCCTGGACTCCTACCTGCTGCGCGCCCTGGCAGCGGCCGGCTGGTCGGTCAGCACGAACCGCTGCGTGCGCTGCGGGGGTGAGGCGGACCTTCTCGGGTGGTCCGTGCGCGACGGCGGCGCCGTCGGCTCCGGATGCCTGGAGCCGGGGGACCGGCCCCTGCGCGCCGGGGATCTGGACCGCCTCGACGCCCTGGCCCGGGGTGACTGGGCCGCGCTGGACTCGGCGGACGACGATGCCTCGCGTCGTCGGACCGGGCGGCTGGTGCGGGCTTCGGTACAGTGGCACCTGGACCACGCGTTCCGGTCCTTCGATCTGCTGGAAGAAAGGCCTCGATGAATCAGCCGGTGCAGCCCTTCCTCCATCCCAGCGGTCGCACCGCGCCGGACATCCCCCGGCGCTTCGTGCCGCAGCACGTCGCGGTGGTCATGGACGGCAACGGCCGGTGGGCCAACGCCCGCGGTCTGCCGCGCAACGAGGGCCACAAGGCCGGGGAGCAGGCGCTGCTGGACGTCGTGGCCGGGGCCATCGAGATGGGGATCCCGTATGTCAGCGCCTACGCCTTCTCCACGGAGAACTGGAAGCGCTCCCTGGACGAGGTCAGCTTCCTCATGCGCTTCTGCACGGACGTGCTGGAGCGCCAGCTGGAGACCCTGAAGTCCTGGGGGGTGCGCATCCGGTGGGCCGGGCGCAGACCCCGACTGTGGACCTCGGTGATCCGGCAGCTGGAGCAGTGCGAGCGGGAGACCAGAGAGAACACGGTGTGCACGCTGGTGATGTGCGTGAACTACGGGGGCCGCGCCGAGATCGCCGATGCCGCCGCCGCCATCGCCGCCGACGCCGCGGCGGGGCGCCTGAAGCCGGGCTCGGTCACGGAGAAGACCTTCGCCCGGTACCTGGACGAGCCCGAGGTGCCCGACGTCGACCTGTTCCTGCGCACCTCGGGGGAGCAGCGCTTCTCCAACTTCCTCCTGTGGCAGTCGGCCTACGCGGAGATGGTCTTCATGGACGTGCTCTGGCCGGACATGGACCGGCTCGTGCTGTGGCGCGCGGTCGAGGAGTACGCCCGGCGGGACCGACGCTACGGGGCGGCCGTCGACAAGGCTTCAAGCAACACCTGAGATTGAACAACAGACCTTCAACTGCAACCTGAGATATAACGAGCGAGGATGAACATGGTGCGCTTCTACCCGACCTTCTTCCGCGTGGTCTTCTCCGGGATGGATCCCGAACGAGCCCACCGCATCGGCTTCGACGGCATCAAGGCGGCCCGGGCCACCGGCGCCTCCCGGCTCCTGCGGGTCCTGTGCGCCCCCCACCCGCAGCTGCGCACCCGCGCTCTGGGGCTGGACTTCCCGTCGCCCTTCGGTCTGGCCGCCGGCTTCGACAAAGGCGCAACCGGCGTCGCGGCGCTGGCGGATCTGGGGTTCGGGCATGTTGAGGTCGGCACCATCACGGCCCAGGCCCAGCCCGGCAATCCCCGCCCGCGGCTGTTCCGCCTCGTGCGCGACCGCGCCGTGATCAACCGCATGGGCTTCAACAACGACGGCGCCGGGGCCATCGGCCCGCGCCTGGCCGCGGCGCACGCGGACCTGGAGGGGGCTCGGAGCGGACGCCGCGTCCGCCCCGTGATCGGGGTGAACATCGGCAAGACCAAGATCGTGCCCCTGGAGGAGGCCACCGCGGATTACCTGGAGAGCACCCGCACCCTGGCCCCGCAGGCCGATTACCTGGCCGTGAACGTCAGCTCCCCGAACACTCCCGGCCTGCGGGATCTGCAGACCGCGCAGAGCCTCGAGCCGCTGCTGCGCGCGGTCGGGGAGGAGGCGGACCGGGTGGCCGGGCGTCACGTGCCCCTGCTGGTGAAGATCGCCCCGGATCTGGAGGACGAGCAGATCCGGGAGATCGCCGAGCTGGCCGAGCGAGTCGGTCTGGACGGGATCATCGCGGTGAACACCACGATCGCCCGCGAGGGCCTGGGCCTGCGCAGCGACCCCGCGGAGGTGGCCGAGCGCGGCGCGGGCGGGCTCTCCGGCGAGCCCCTGCGTCGACGGGCCCTGGAGGTCCTGGATCTGCTGCGCGGCATCGTCCCGGAGTCCATGGCCGTCGTCTCGGTCGGCGGCGTCACCACGGCCCAGGATGTCTACGAGCGCCTGGAGCACGGGGCGGACCTCGTGCAGGGCTACACCGCGTTCCTCTACGAGGGCCCGTTCTGGGTCCGCCGGATCAACCGCGGCCTGCGCCGGCTGATGGCTCGGCGGGATCCCCGCCGCTCCCGCTGAGGCCGGGATCAGGCGGGGCGCTCCCCGTGGCGGACCTGGGGCTTGGGCAGACGCAGGCGGCGGATCATCATGGCCCGGTTCCACGCGTACCAGGCCGAGCCCTGCTGGACCGTGGTGAACTTCTCGACCAGGCGGGATTTCAGCTTCCGCCACATCAGCCAGGTGTCGATGATCCACACGAGGATCAGGATCCACATGATGTTCACCAGGATGGGCTGCTGGGCCGGCAGGAACATGCTTCCGATGAACAGGATCAGCAGCACGACGATGAAGAAGTCGCCGATGTTGCGCCGGGAATCCACGAAGTCGCGCGCGAAGCGGCGCTGCGGGCCCCGATCGCGCGCGGGCAGATAGCGTTCGTCGCCGGTCTGCATCGCCTGGTTCTGCAGGATCCGCGCCTCGCGGGCGGCCTCGCGGTTGGCTTCCTTGGCCGCCTTGCGATCCTGGGGGACCAGCGGACGACGCCGGGCGGCCTCCTGCTCCTTGCGGCTGGGGGTGGGGCGGCCCTTGCCGGGGGTCGTTCCGCGCCCGCCGTCGTGTGGGCGGGTCGGCGATTCCCGGACGCTCTCCTGGGCGGGATCGGGCCGATCTTCCTGGGCTTTCTTCTTCTTTCCGAACACCCGACCATGGTACCGGTCCGCCGTCCCGGTGCGGCCCGGGCGCACGACCTGCCGGGCGGGCCGGTGGGAAGCCCGCGCGGCGGCCCGGGCCGGTGCATGCGGGGCGGGCGCGGATAGGCTGGAGGGCATGAGCACCGATGCAACACCCCACACGCCCGCCGACCGCCCGCAGGAGCACGCCGCGCTGATGCGCGCGGTGGAGGAGGACTTCCCGCGGATCCTCGAGCAGCTCACCGAGCTGGTCGCCATCCCCTCGATCGCCTGGGAGAGCCACGACCTCAGCCAGGTGTCCCGCAGCGCGGAGGCCGTCGCCGAGCTGGCTCGCCAGGCCGGGCTGGAGCAGGTGGAGATCCTCACCGCCGCCCGCCCGGACGGATCCCAGGGGATGCCCGCCGTCGTCGCCTCCCGACCGGCCGCCCCGGGGTATCCGACCGTCATGCTCTACGCCCACCACGACGTGCAGCCGGTCTCCGATCCGCAGCAGTGGAACACCGAGCCCTTCGTCGCCACCCCGGTGGGCGATCGGCTCTACGGCCGCGGGGCCGCCGATGACAAGGCCGGGGTCATGGTCCATCTGGCCTCGGTGCGCCACCTGATCGACACCCTCGGGGATGACCTGCGCCTGGGCATCACCCTGTTCATCGAGGGGGAGGAGGAGGCGGGCTCGCCCAGCTTCGAGAACTTCCTGGCTCAGTATCGGGACAAGCTGGCCGCGCGGACCATCGTCGTCGCTGATTCGGCGAACTGGCGGGCCGGGGTCCCGGCCCTGACCTCGAGTCTGCGCGGGGTCGTCTCCGGCACGGTCACCGTGCGCACGATGGACCACGCGCTGCACTCGGGGATGTTCGGCGGGCCCCTGCTGGATGCGACCACCGTGATGGTCCGGCTGCTGGCCACCCTGCACGATGCCGACGGCGCGGTCGCCGTCGAGGGCCTCGTGCGCGCGCCGGAGCCGGAGCTGGACTACGACGAGGCCGACTTCCGGGCCGACGCCGGGGTGGCCGAGGAGGCGGCGCTGGCCGGGCGCGGATCCCTCACGTCGCGGCTGTGGGCCCAGCCGGCGCTGTCGGTGATCGGAATGGACGTGACCCCGGTGGAGCACTCCTCCAACACGATGGTCGAGACCTGCCGCGCCCGGGTCAGCCTGCGGCTGGCACCGGGCCAGGACCCGGCCGAGGCCCACCGACTGCTGGAGCGGCACCTGCGCGAGCACGCTCCCGCGGGCGTGCAGGTGACCTACGACGCGGGGGAGGCAGGCAGCCCGTTCGAGGCCGACACCTCCTCGGCCTCGGCCCAGGCCGTGCTCGCCGCGATGGGCGAGGCCTGGGGCGTGCAGCCGGTGCTGACCGGCATGGGCGGCTCCATCCCGTTCGTCGCCTCGCTGACCGAGACCTTCCCGCAGGCCGCGATCCTGATCACCGGCATCGAGGATCCGGACACCCGCGCCCACAGCGCCAACGAGTCCCTGTACGTCCCGGACTTCCGCCGGGCCATCGAGGCGCAGGCGCTGTTCCTGGCGCGGATGAACGAGAACGGCTCCGGGTCCGAGGCCGCCGGGGAATAAACGGAAGGCCCACCGCCGTTGGCCAGAGGTGCACGGCGGACTAGGCTTTCGGAACACGAGGACGGATCCGCCAGATCCCCGATCGGGAAAGGAACACGACCATGAGCGTCGCCACCGAAGAGACTGCCACCGAGATGCCCACCCACGGGGTGACCCTGACCGAGGTCGCCGCCGAGAAGGTCCGCTCCCTGCTCGAGCAGGAGGGCCGCGAGGACCTGCGGCTGCGGGTCGCCGTGCAGCCGGGCGGCTGCTCCGGGCTGATCTACCAGCTGTACTTCGACGAGCGCGTGCTCGATGGCGACGCCGTGCGCGACTTCGACGGCGTCGAGGTCATCGTGGATCGGATGTCCGTGCCGTATCTGGACGGCTCGACCATCGACTTCGAGGACACCATCCAGAAGCAGGGCTTCTCCATCGACAACCCCAACGCCCAGGGCTCCTGCGCCTGCGGGGACTCCTTCCACTGATCCGCCCACGCGGATTCCCGAGCGTAACGTGGCCCGCATCCCCCCTCCCAGGAGGGCGGATGCGGGCCGCGTTCGCGTGCGGCTGCTGCCCCGGGATCACGCGGCGGCGCGGTCCTCGAGACCGGGATGTCGCAGCCGGGCGAGGCGCGCGACACGGGATATCCTGATGACACAGTGTCAGTGCGAACTCGCAGGTGCGGGTAAGCTTCTGAAGAGAAAACCAGGCTAGGGTCGGTCCCGGCTTCCCCTCCGGGAGGCACACCGGACCGCCCCTGCGCCGCATCACACGCATGGATTTAGAGGAAGGGCAGTCTGTGAGTTCGCAGCATCGAACCGGCTCCCGGTGGACCAAGACGCTCGTCGTCGGGGCATCGGCCGCGGCCACCCTGCTGATGACGGGGTGTTCGGACGTCGCGCAGCGAGGCTTCCTGCCGACGGAGCGGGGCACCACCAACCACGTGGACACGATCATGGATCTGTGGATCGGGTCGTGGATCGCGGCGCTGGCCGTGGGCCTGATCACCTGGGGTCTGATGCTGTGGTGCATCATCGCCTACCGGCGTCGCAAGAACGAGACCGGGTACCCCAAGCAGGTGGGCTACCACCTGCCGCTGGAGATCTTCTACACGCTGGTCCCGATCATCCTGATCGTCAGCCTCTTCTCCTTCTCCGATCGCGTCGAGCGCGAGGTGGACGCCCGCTACGACCACCCCGACGTCACCGTCGAGGTCTACGGCAAGCAGTGGGCCTGGGACTTCAACTACGTGGACTCCAACGTGCACACCTCCGGGGCGCAGGCGGACCTGACCGGCAAGGAGGGCGTCGAAGAGAAGCTGGACACCCTCTACCTGCCGGAGCACTCCAAGGTCGAGCTGCAGCTGAAGAGCCGCGACGTCAACCACTCCTTCTGGGTTCCGGCGTTCCTGCAGAAGCTGGACACGATCCCCGGCCAGACCAACTACATGAGCTTCACCACCGGCGGTACGGGGGAGTACCAGGGCAAGTGCGCCGAGCTGTGCGGTGAATACCACTCCGAGATGCTCTTCAAGGTCAAGGTGGTCTCCCAGGAGGACTACCGGAAGCAGATGGAGCTGTTCGCCGACGAGGGTCACCCGCAGAACCACGGGATCCTCGGCGACGAGTACAACCGGAACCCGAACAAGACCAAGACCGACCAGTAGGGAAGCACCGATGTCTACCTTCGAGTATTCAGCGGACCAGACCCAAGTTGCTCCGCGCGCCGTGCCCCGCTCCCGCGGGCGCATCGTCGTCAACTGGCTGACGTCCACCGACCACAAGACCATCGGGTACATGTACCTGATCGCGTCCTTCACCTTCTTCTGCCTCGCCGGCGTGATGGCGCTGATCATGCGCCTGGAGCTGTTCGAGCCGGGGATGCAGATCCTGGAGACCAAGGACCAGTTCAACCAGCTGTTCACGATGCACGGCACCCTGATGCTGCTGATGTTCGGCACGCCCGTGTTCGTCGGGTTCGCCAACGTCATCGTGCCCCTGCAGATCGGCGCGCCCGACGTCGCCTTCCCGCGGCTGAACGCGCTGGCCTTCTGGTTCTTCCTGTTCGGCTCGCTGGTCGCGATCGCCGGGTTCCTCACCCCGCAGGGTGCGGCCTCCTTCGGCTGGTTCGCCTACGCCCCGCTGAACTCCACCACCTACAGCCCCAGCGTGGGCGGCGACCTGTGGGTCTTCGGCCTGGCGCTGCAGGGCTTCGGCACCATCATGGGCGGCGTCAACTTCATCACCACGATCCTGTGCATGCGCGCCCCGGGCATGACCATGTGGCGCACCCCGGTGTTCACCTGGACCACCCTGATCACCGCGATCCTGATCATCATGATCTTCCCGCCGCTGGCCGCGGCGCTGTTCGCCCTGGGGATGGACCGTCGCCTGGGCGGTCACATCTACGACGCCGAGAACGGCGGGCCGATCCTGTGGCAGCACCTGTTCTGGTTCTTCGGGCACCCCGAGGTGTACGTCCTGGCGCTGCCGTTCTTCGGCGTCGTCTCCGAGATCATCCCGGTGTTCTCCCGCAAGCCGATCTTCGGCTACAAGGGCCTGGTGTACGCGACCATCGCGATCGCCGCCCTGTCGGTGACCGTGTGGGCGCACCACATGTACGTGACCGGCGCCGTGATGCTGCCGTTCTTCTCCTTCATGACGATGATGATCGGCGTGCCCACGGGCGTGAAGTTCTTCAACTGGATCGGCACGATGTGGCAGGGTTCGATGACCTTCGAGACGCCGATGCTGTGGGTGTTCGGCTTCCTGCTGACCTTCCTGTTCGGCGGCGTCACCGGCATCATCCTGGCCACCCCGCCGCTGGACTTCCACCTGTCCGACACCTACTTCGTGGTGGCGCACTTCCACTACACGATCTTCGGCACCGTGGTGTTCTGCGCCTTCGCGGCGACCTACTTCTGGTGGCCCAAGTTCACCGGCAAGATGCTGAACGAGCGCCTGGGCAAGATCCACTTCTGGCTGCTGTTCATCGGCTTCCACACGACCTTCCTGATCCAGCACTGGCTGGGTGTGGACGGCATGCCGCGTCGCTACGCGGACTACATGGTCGAGGACGGCTTCACCTGGATGAACCAGATCTCCACGATCGGCTCGATGATCCTGGCGGTGTCGATGATCCCGTTCTTCTGGAACGTGTACATCACCACCCGCTACGGCAAGAAGGTCGAGGTGGACGATCCCTGGGGCTTCGGCGGTTCGCTGGAGTGGGCGACCTCCTGCCCGCCCCCGCGGCACAACTTCACCGCCCTGCCCCGGATCCGCTCCGAGCGCCCCGCGCTGGATCTGCACCATCCGGAACTGTCCACCAACCACGACGTCGCCGCGGCGGCCCGCAAGGCCGCCTCGGTCAGCGCCTAGGGGAGGAGACACGCTATGCGCATCACCGGTCTGATCTTCGGAGGCCTCGCGGTCTTCCTGGTCCCCGTGGCCATCGTCTACGGCTTCATGACGGGCTTCGAGGAGTGGGTCGGATTCCCCGCCCTGCTGCTGACCGCCATCATGTGCGGGTTCCTGGCCTTCTTCATCTTCTTCACGGAGAAGCACCACCCCGATCAGCCGTCGGACAACCTGGACGGTGAGATCGTGGACGCCGCCGGGGACTACGGGTTCTACTCCCCGTGGAGCTGGTGGCCCCTGATGCTGGGCATCGTCTGCGCCATCGCCGTCGTCGGCATGGCCGTGGGCTGGTGGATCCTGGCGATCGCGGCCCCGCTGGCCGTGGTCGGCCTCGTCGGCTGGGTCTACGAGTACAACCGCGGGGCCCACGCCCACTGACACCCCTCCGCCGCGGATCCCCGGTGTGGGGAACCGCGGCCGCCGGGTAGGTACCGGCACGATACGGGAGCGTGCCCCCCCGGGGGGGGGGGGGGGGGGGCCCGCGGGGGGGGGGCGGGGGGGGGTGGGGGGGGGCCCGGGGGGCGGGGGGGGGGGGCCGGCGGCCCCCCCCCCCCGGGGGGCGCGCACCGCGGCGGCGGCCGCCAAGCAGGCCCGGCGCGCCGTCGTGCCCGACGTGCTGCCGCTGGCCGATCTGGAGGCCCTGCTCGGGCAGGTGGGCCCCGAGGACCTGGTGCTCGTG
>NZ_JANJES010000012.1:0-53602 GCF_044878465.1 Rothia sp. BD8
GCCGGCGGCCCCCCCCCCGGCGCGCAGCCAGCGCCCCCCCGGGACGCCCCCCAGGCACTACCCCAACCCCCGGGCCAGCGCGACCCCCCCGGCCAGGGCCCCGCCGAGCACCCCCGCGCCGACGCCGAACACGCACCGGCGCACGGCCCGGGCGGCGTCGGGGGCCGTGCGGGCGGCCATGAACACCGCGGCGATCAGCAGGGGCCCCGGATCGAAGCCGCCCAGGGCCAGGCCCGCGCAGGCGGCGAGGTACGCCGGGATGCTCATGCCGAGCTGACGGACTCGGCGCCGGCGGTGGGGGCGGGGGGGGGGGGGCCCCGGGGGGGGGGGGCGCCCCGGGGGGGCCGCCCCCCCCCGCCCGGGGGGGGGGGGGGGGGGGAGGGGCGCGGGCGGCGGCCCCCCCCCCCCCCCCCCGCCCCCCCCCCCCCCCCCCGCCCCGCCCCCCCGGGCCGGGCCGCGCCCCCGCGCCCCCCCCCCCCCCCCCCCCCCCCCCCCCACCCCGCCCCGAACCGACGGCGCGAGGAGGAGGGGGTGGGCGCCGGTCAGCGGCCGATCATCAGCGGGCGGGTGGCCTGCTCCTCCTCGTGTCCGGGGCCCAGGGGGATGCCCTGCCGGTCCCGCATCATCAGGGTGGCCAGCGCCCCGATCGCCGTCATCGCCCCGAGGTAGATCACGATCGCCGTCGTCGTGCCGGTGGCCTGCAGGAGGTACTTGGCGATGGTGGGGGCGAAGGCTCCGCCGAGGATCGCGCCGATCGCGTAGGAGATGGACACCCCGGAGAAGCGCACCGAGGCCGGGAACATCTCTGTGTACGCGGCCGGCTGCTGACCGTAGGTGAACCCCAGGCCCACCGTGAGGATCGCCAGGCCGAGGAACAGCTTCACGGGGTCCCCGGTGTTGACCAGGGGGAACAGCGTGAGCACGCCGATCAGCTGCAGCGCCCACCCCAGCAGGTAGGAGCTGCGCCGCCCCATCCGGTCCGCTGCCCATCCGGCCATCAGGGTGAACGTCAGCCACGTCACGGCCGAGCCGGTCACGGCCAGCAGCACGGGTCCGCGGGCCATCCCCAGCGGGCCGTCGGGGTCCGTGGTGTAGTTCTGGATGAAGCCGCCGGTGGTCATGTAGCCGACGGCGTTGTTGCCGGCGAACATGAGTGCTGCGACCACCACCAGCGCCCCGTGGCGGCGGAACAGCACGCCGATCGGCGCGGAGCGCTTCTGGCGGCGGTCCGCGATCTGCTGGAACACCGGGGACTCGGCGACGCCGTGGCGGATCCAGTATCCGACGCCGATCAGCACCACGGACAGCAGGAACGGCACCCGCCAGCCCCACTGCAGGAAGGCCTCGCCCGGGGCGATCGCGTTCATCAGCGCGAGCATCCCGGAGGCCATGAGCAGACCCAGCGGCACCCCGACCTGGGGGCTGGCGCCGTAGAGCCCGCGCCGGTCCACGGGGGCGTGCTCCACGGACATCAGGGCGGCCCCGCCCCACTCGCCGCCCGCGGAGATGCCCTGCAGGATGCGCAGCGCGAACAGCAGGATCGGAGCGGTCACCCCGGCGGTGTGGTAGCTGGGCAGGACGCCGATCAGCGTGGTCGCGGCTCCCATGCCGATCAGGGTGATCATCAGGACCCGCTTGCGCCCGATCCGGTCCCCGAAGTGCCCGGCGAGGAAGGCGCCCAGCGGGCGGAACAGGAAGCTCAGCCCCACGGTGAGGAAGGAGACGAGCACCGCCGCCTGGGGGCCCAGCGGCTGGAAGAACAGCTGCCCGAAGACGAGGCCGGCGGCGGAGGCGTAGAGGAAGAAGTCGTACCACTCGATGCTGGTGCCGATGATGGTCCCGGCGATGACGCGGCGCTGCTCCCGGCGCTGGTCGATGGTGCGCAGGGCGGCGGTCGTGGTGGTGGGGTCGTGGTGGGCAGCCTCGGGTAGGCGGGCCTCGGAGGAGACGTCCTCGGGCACGGGTGGGGTGTCGGGGGTGTGGCGACCATGTCGGTGACTCCTTTGTCAGACGAGCGGCGGAAGCTGCGGATGAGCTGCATCACAGATCGGCAGCTTGCGCCAGATCATATACGGTGTGCGGCTCAAAGGGGACCCTTGTCACACTTCGGCAGGATGATATACGATCCTGACAGATCCATCGGAGCATCCACAGGCAGGACCGCGCATGAGCATCGACCCCCGCAGCGACCGCGACGACGGCGCCCGCGATTCCGCCTCGACCGCCGTCCCCGTCCCCGAAGGCGCCCAGGTCATCGCGGTGCACGTGGCCTACGAGTCCCGGGCCGCCCAGCGCGGACGGCGCCCCGAGGAGCCCTCCTACTTCCTCAAGCCCGCCGGCTCCCTGGCCGGTTCCGGCGGCGTCGTCGAGCGGCCCGAGGGCACCGAGCTGCTGGCCTTCGAGGGCGAGATCGCCCTGATCATCGGCGCCACCGCGCACCGCGTCGGCCTTGCGGAGGCCTGGGCGCACGTGGGGGCGGTGACCGCCGCGAACGACCTCGGCCTGTACGACTACCGCGCCGCGGACAAGGGCTCCAACCTGCGCTCCAAGGGCCGAGCCGGGTACACCCCGCTGGGCCCGGAGCTGATCGACGCCCGCGCCGTGGACCCCGCCGCGCTGCGCGTGCGCACCTGGGTCAACGGCGAGCTGCGCCAGGAGGACACCACCGCCGACGAGCACATGATCTTCCCCCTGGCCCGCTTCGTCGCGGACCTCTCCCAGCACCTCGTCCTGCGCCCCGGGGACGTGATCCTCACCGGCACCCCGGCCGGGTCCTCCGTGATCGCCCCGGGCGACGTCGTGGAGGTGGAGGTGGACGCCCCCGACGCCGCGGGGCACCCCACCAGCGGCCGGCTGAGCACCCGCGTGGTCGCCGGGCCAGGCGGCTTCGACGCCGCCCTCGGCTCCCTGCCGACGACGGATGAGAAGCAGCGCGAGGAAGCCTGGGGCTCCCGGGAAGCCGCGGGGCTGGTCCCCGACGACGCCGTCCCCGCCGAGTCCGCGACAGCCGAGTCAGCTCCGGCCGCGACCGCCCCCGCCGCCCCGGCTTCGGCCCGGCAGCCCGGCACCCCCGCCCCCGTGGACCCCGAGCTGCGCGCCCTGCTGGAGTCCACCCCCACCGCGGGACTCTCCGCCCAGCTGCGCGCCCGCGGCATCCACGGCATCGTCATCGAGGGGGTGCACCCGCTGACCCCGGGCACCCGGATGGTCGGGGTGGCCCGCACCCTGCGCTTCCTGCCCCTGCGGGAGGACCTGTTCGCCGAGCACGGCAGCGGGTACAACGCCCAGAAGCGGGCCTTCGACGCCGTGGGCGAGGGCGAGGTGCTGGTGATCGAGGCCCGCGGGGAGACCGGCTCCGGGACCCTCGGGGACGTGCTGGCCCTGCGCGCCCGCCACCTCGGGGCCGCAGGGGTGGTCACCGACGGCGGCGTCCGGGACTCCGCGGCCGTGGCCGGGATCGGCCTGCCCGTCTTCGCCGGCACCCGCCACCCGGCCGTGCTGGGGGAGCGGCACGTTCCGTGGGAGGCGGACACCGCCGTGGCCTGCGGGAACGCCGCCGTGCTCCCGGGGGACGTGCTCGTGGGGGACGACGACGGCGTCATCGTGATTCCGCGGGCCCTGGCCCGCGAGGTGGCCGAGGCCGCCCGCGAGAAGGAGATCCAGGACGAGTGGGTGGCCGAGCGGGTGGCCCAGGGGCATCCCGTGGACGGGCTGTTCCCGCCCGTCGGGACGTGGAAGGAGGCGTACCGGACATGGCGCAGCGAGCAGGGGTGACCGCCGTCGAGACCCCCGCCCCCACCGAGGCGGAGGCCGGGTTGAGCAAGGCCGAACGGGCCTACCGGTGGATCAAGGACCGCATCCACGGCACCTGCACCGAGCAGGTCTTCCCGCCGGGCCAGCGCCTGGTGCTGAGCACCCTGGCGGATCGGCTGGGCATGTCCGTGGTCCCGGTGCGCGAGGCCATCCGCCAGCTGGAGGCCGAGGGGCTGGTGACCTTCGAGCGCAACGTCGGGGCGCGGGTGGCCATGCGCGACGCCGCCGCGTACAGCGCCTCGATGCAGACCCTGGGCCTGCTGGAGGGCGCGGCCACCGCCGTCGCCGCCGAGCACCTCACGCCCGAGGACCTGGACCGGGCCCGCGGCATCAACGACCGGATGGCCCGGCTGCTGGAGGACTTCGAGCCCGCCGAGTTCACTCGGCTGAACCACGAGTTCCACCGGGTGCTGTTCGACCGCTGCCCCAACCCCCGGCTGATCGAGCTGGTGGAGGCCGAGTGGGAGCGGCTGGGGCACCTGCGCGAATCCACCTTCTCCTTCGTCCCGGAGCGGGCCCGGGACTCCGTGGCCGAGCACGAGCAGCTGCTGGGCCTGCTGGAGTCCGATGCCGCTCCCGAGCGGATCGAGGCCGCGGCCCGGGCCCACCGAGCCGCGACCCTGGGCAGCTACCTGGCCCGCCAGCACCAACCGTCCAGCACCACCACCTGAGAGCAGGAGCCATGACCGAGAGCATCGAGCAGATCCAGCAGCAGGCCCGACCGGCGGACCTGCCGGAGGTCCTGCGCCACTACATCGGCGGGGAGTTCGTCGACTCCCTCGACGGGGAGACCTTCGACGTCCTCGACCCCGTGACCAACCGGCCCTACATCCGCGCGGCCTCCGGGATGAAGGCCGACGTCGACGCCGCCGTCGCCGCCGCGAAGGAGGCCTTCGAGCACGGCCCCTGGCCCGGGATGCTGCCGCGGGAGCGCTCCCGGGTGCTGCACCGGATCGCGGACATCGTGGAGTCCCGCGGGGAGGCGCTGGCCGCGATGGAGTCCTACGACTCCGGCCTGCCGATCACCCAGGCCCTGGGCCAGGCGCGCCGGGCCGCGGAGAACTTCCGGTTCTTCGCGGACCTGATCGTCGCCCAGCACGACGACGCCTTCAAGGTCCCCGGCCGCCAGGTCAACTACGTCAACCGCAAGCCCAAGGGCGTGGCCGGGCTGATCACCCCCTGGAATACCCCGTTCATGCTGGAGTCCTGGAAGCTGGCCCCCGCCATCGCCACCGGCAACACCGTGGTGCTCAAGCCCGCCGAGTTCACCCCGCTGTCCGCGTCCCTGTGGCCGGGGATCTTCGAGGAGGCCGGGCTGCCCGTCGGCGTGTTCAACCTGGTCAACGGGTTCGGTGAGGAGGGCTACGCCGGGGACTCGCTGGTCAGGCACCCGGACGTCCCGCTGATCTCCTTCACCGGGGAGTCCCGGACCGGGCAGATCATCTTCGCCAACGCCGCCCCGCATCTGAAGGGCCTGTCCATGGAGCTGGGCGGGAAGTCCCCCGCCGTCGTGTTCGAGGACGCGGACCTGGACACCGCGATCGACGCGACGATCTTCGGGGTGTTCTCCCTCAACGGCGAGCGCTGCACAGCCGGCTCCCGGATCCTCGTGCAGCGCGGGATCTACGACGAGTTCGTCTCCCGCTACGCCGCCCAGGCCGAGCGGGTGAAGGTGGGCCTGCCCTCGGAGAAGACCACGGAGGTCGGGGCGCTGGTGCATCCGGAGCACTTCGAGAAGGTCATGTCCTACGTTCAGATCGGCAGGACCGAGGCCCGGCTGGTGGCCGGCGGCGGACGCCCGGAGCAGTTCCCGGAGGGCAACTTCATCCGGCCCACGGTCTTCGCCGACGTCGTCCCCGAGGCCCGGATCTTCCAGGAGGAGATCTTCGGGCCGGTCGTGGCCATCACCCCCTTCGACACCGAGGAGGAGGCGCTGGCCCTGGCCAATGACACGAAGTACGGGCTGGCCGCCTACATCTGGACCAACGATCTGAAGCGCGCCCACACCTTCGCCCAGGCCACCCAGGCCGGGATGGTGTGGCTGAACTCCAACAACGTCCGGGACCTGCGCACCCCGTTCGGCGGGGTCAAGGCCTCCGGGCTGGGGCACGAGGGCGGCTACCGCTCCATCGACTTCTACACGGACCAGCAGGCCGTGCACATCAACCTCGGCGAGGTCCACAACCCCGTCTTCGGCAAACAGGCCTGAAGCCGCCCGGCACCCCCGCCGTCCGACGCCGCCCCGCCCGGGCGGCGTCGGGCCCGTACTCCTTCCCGATCCACCGACCATCACGAGCAAAGGCGCCGCAGATGAGCACCCAGGACACCGCACCCATCCCCACTCCCTCCGTGCAGCCGCCGGACATCCTGCGCTGCGCGTACATGGAGCTGATCGTCACCGACCTGGCCAGGTCCCGGGAGTTCTACGTGGACCTGCTCGGCCTGGTGGTCACCGAGGAGGACGACGAGGCGATCTACCTGCGCTCCATGGAGGAGTTCATCCACCACAACCTGGTGCTGCGCCGGGGCCCGGTGGCCGCGGTGCGCGCCTTCTCCTACCGGGTGCGCACCCCGGAGGATGTCGACGCCGCCGAGGCCTACTACCGGGAGCTGGGCTGCCGGGTCGAGCGCCGTCGGGAGGGATTCGTCAAGGGCATCGGGGATTCGGTGCGGGTGGAGGACCCGCTGGGCTTCCCCTACGAGTTCTTCCACGAGGTCGCCCACGTGGAGCGCCTGGCCTGGCGCTACGACCTGTACGGCGCGGGCGCGCTGGTGCGCCTGGACCACTTCAACCAGGTGACCCCGGACGTGCCGCGGGCCTGCCGCTACATGGAGGGACTGGGGTTCCGGATCACCGAGGACATCTCCGATGAGCAGGGCACCGAGTACGCCGCGTGGATGCGCCGCAAGCCCACCGTGCACGACACCGCCATGACCGGCGGCAACGGTCCGCGGATGCACCACGTGGCCTTCGCGACCCACGAGAAGCACAACATCCTCTACATCTGCGACAAGATGGGGGCGCTGCGGATCTCGGACCGGATCGAGCGCGGCCCGGGCCGCCACGGCGTCTCCAACGCGTTCTACCTGTACATCCTGGACCCGGACGGGCACCGCATCGAGATCTACACCCAGGACTACTACACCGGGGACCCGGACAACCCGGTGGTGCACTGGGACGTGCACGACAACCAGCGGCGGGACTGGTGGGGCAACCCCGTGGTCCCCTCCTGGTACACCGAGGCCTCCCCGGTGCTGGACCTGGACGGGAACCCGCAGCCGGTGGTGGACCGTGAGGCCGCCTCGGAGCTGGAGGTGACCATCGGCGCGGACGGGTTCTCCTACACCCGGGCCGATGACGAGGCCGGCACCTACCGGGGCGAGGCCGCCAAGGGCTTCAAGATCGGGAACCAGCTCTAGGGGGGGGCGTCGTGCTGGATGAGAGGACCCGCGAGCAGATCGCGCAGCAGCTGCACCGGGCCGGTGAGGATCGGCGGCCGGTGCCGCTGCTGACCGCCCGCTACCCGGAGATGACCGTCGAGGACTCCTACGCCGTGCAGCGGATCTGGGCCCGGCGGCAGGAGGAGGCCGGGCGGCGCAAAGCCGGGCACAAGATCGGCCTGACCTCCAAGGCCATGCAGGAGGCCACCGGCATCGACGAACCCGACTACGGGGTGATCTTCGATGACCAGGTCCGCGACTCCGGGCACGTGTTCACCTGGGAGCGGTACACGCATCCGCGGATCGAGATGGAGCTGGCCTTCGTCCTGAAGGACGACCTCGTCGGTCCCGGGGTGAGCATCTTCGACGTCCTGTGCGCCACCGAGTACGTCGTCCCCGCCCTCGAGGTCTTGGACTCCCGCATCGCGATGGAAGGCCGCACCATCGTGGACACCATCGCGGACAACGCCGCCCTCGGGGCGATGGTCCTCGGCGGGAGCCCCGTCGCCCCCGACGCCGTCGACCTGCGATGGGTCGCCGGGACCCTCTCCCGCAACCAGGAGATCATCGAGACCGGGGTGGCCGCCGGCGTCCTGAACCACCCCGCCAATGGGGTGCGCTGGCTGGCCGATCGCCTCGCGGGGCACGGGGACCGGCTCGAGGCCGGGCAGATCATCCTCGCCGGCTCCTTCGCCCGACCCCTGTGGGTCCATCAGGGCGACACCGTGTACGCCGACTACCGAGAGCTGGGGACCATCACATGCCGTTTCGAGTAGAGCTCCCGCCGACCCTCGCCGAGCGGCTTGCGGCCCGACCCGGACAGAGTGCGGCGGACGGCGTCGAGCCCGGCCCGGGCGGCGTCGCACCGGAGGCTCCCGCGCCCCTGGCCGGGATGTGGGTGTGCTCCGGGTCCCCGACGGTCGCGGAGATCGCCGGGGCCGCCGGGATGGACTGGGTGCTGATCGACGGCGAGCACTCGCCCATCGGCCTGGAGACCATCACCGGGCTGCTGCGCGCGCTTGCGGCCTATCCCGCGACCCCGGTGGTGCGGGTCCCGGCCCTGGATGCGGTGGTGATCAAGCAGGTGCTGGACGCCGGGGCGCAGAACCTCCTGGTGCCGATGGTGGACACCGCCGAGCAGGCCGCCGACGCCGTGCGGGCGGTGCGCTACCCGCCGGCCGGGGTGCGCGGGGTGGGCTCCGCCCTGGCGCGGGCCTCCCGGTGGAACGCGGTGCCGGAGTACCTGGCCCGCGCCGCGGGGCTGGTGTCCCTGACGGTGCAGATCGAATCCGCCGCGGCGGTGGAGCAGGCGGCGGCGATCGCGGCCGTCGAGGGCGTGGACGCACTGTTCGTGGGTCCGGCGGACCTGGCCGCGTCGATGGGGCTGCTGGGTCAGCAGGGCCACCCGGAGGTGGTGGCCGCGGTGCACCGGGTCTTCGACGCCGCCCATGCCGCGGGCAAGCCCGTGGGGGTGAACTGCTTCGACCCGGAGCGGGCGCGGGAGTACGCGCGGGCCGGAGCGGACTTCCTCTCCGTCACCGCCGACGTCACCCTGATGATGCGCGGCGCCCAGGAGGCCGCGGCCTCTTTGCGCTGATCGCCGGACCCGCTGACCTGCTGACCCGGCGCATCCGTTCCCACTCTTCCCGCGAGAGCTCGGTGACCCGGCGCATTCGTTCCCACCCTCCCGCGACCCGGCGCATTCGTTCCCGAAAATGACGATTTAGGGAACGGATGCGCCGTCTCGCGTGGGCGGAGGGGGTGGGAGGGAACGAGAGCGCCGGGTCGGTGGGCTCAGGGGAGCGGCTGGGAACCGGAGCGCCGGCTCGGGTGCGGGGGAGTGGGCTCCGGCAGCTCCCGCGCGTCCACCAGCTCCGCTCCGGCCAGGGCATAGGAGAGGCCCCGGTGGTTCCGGGTGGGGATGACGGCGATCAGGGCGGCCAGGATCCACAGGCCCAGCGCCAGCGTGAGCACCGCGGTGCCGATGCCTTCCGCGGCCGCCGCTGCCTCGGCGCGCACCGCCACGTACACCCCGGCCACGCTCAGCGCCCGCACCAGGGACCGCCACAGCGGCAGTCGGCGCGACCCCGAACCCTCCACCGCCGCGTGCGGGGTCCGGCGCACCGGGGCCAGCCACACGGCCTTCTGCCCCGCCGAGGCTCGCGTGCCGGTCACGGCGGGGACCAGGACCCACAGCAGACCGGGCAGCAGCACCGTCGTCGTCCCCTGGATCCCGGCGGAGGGTCGCTGCCATCCGGTGACGTGGAAGAGCATCGCCGCGGCCGTGGAGGCGGCCAGCGTCACGACGCCGATGCCCAGCCAGTCCAGCAGCATCGCGAACCACCGGCGCCACACGGTCACCGGGCGGGGCACGCGGCGGGTCGCGGCCAGCTCCGCGGAGGACGGCATCCACGCCAGGAACAGCGGGGCCACCACCGCGCCGATGAGGGCGCCGGTGGTGTTGGCGATGAGGTCATCGACGTCGGCCAGCCGGTAGGCGCACGGGTAGAGGAACCACAGGCCCGTGTACTGCGAGGACTCGATGAGCAGGGAGCCGAGGAACCCGGTGACGGTGGCGGTGAGCCAGCTGCGCTTGAAGAAGCCGCGCACCAGCATCCCCCACGGCAGGAACAGCACCACGTTGAACACCACCTGCAGGGTCACCCGCGAGGTCAGCATCCCGGTCGTGGACAGCCCCGCCGTCTGGGTGCGGATGTCCTGCAGGAAGTGGAAGGGGACCAACTGGATCGCCGAGCCGCCCGAGCAGTCCAGGCTGCCCGGCTCCGGCAGCGGCAGCATGGTGTACGCGAACAGCCCGGCCGCGTAGAGGCTGACCGCGAGGCTGCCGATGATCCGGCGCAGCGGCGGGTGCCCGTAGCGGCGGTACTGCCACACGAGCAGGGGGATGAGGACCGCGAGGAACAGCAGGGTCCCCGCACCCAGGCCGATCCACAGCGGCCAGATCCATTCCTCCACGCGCGCATCTCCTCGGGGTCTCGACGTCGGCCGGTGCGGACCCCCACGCTACACGCGGGTTCGGCCCCTCCCGACGCCGACCTGCCCCCTTCCCAGCACCTGCCGATGCCGAGACGGCGCTGTCGTCCCCGAATCCCGCCGGAAGGGGAACGGAAGCGCCGGCTCGCGGGGAGGGGCCACGGGTGATCGGGTTCACGGATCGACGCCGCCGGGGGTAGGGTGGCACCCAACAAAACGAAAGGCGTTCGTTATCTGGTGGCCGCTGCCGGATTCCGCACCCTGATCGTCCGCGACCCTGACAAGGAGCGCCCGTGAGTTCACGACCCCGTCGCGAGGTCCCCATCCACACCTCCACCTCCCCGGCGGTCTCCCGGCGCCTCCGCTCGAGGAGGGAGGCCCCCGTCAGCATCCCGGGTGAAGGGACGGGCCGCGCCGGCGATGCCGAATCGCAGGTCTCGGGCAAGGGTCTCAGCGTCGGGAAGGTCGGACTGCTCGGGGCCGCCGTCGTCGGCATCTCCGTGATCGCTCCCGCCTACACCCTGGCCGGGGCGCTGGGGCCCACGGTCTCCGTCGTCGGGGTGCACCTTCCGGCGATCTTCCTGCTCGGCTTCGTGCCCATGCTGCTCGTGGCCGCGGGCTACCGGGAGCTGAACAGCGCGATGCCGGACTCCGGAACCACCTTCACCTGGGTGACCAAGACCTTCGGGCCCCGGATCGGATGGATCGGCGGGTGGGGGCTGCTGGCCGCGACCGTGCTGGTGCTGTCCAATCTCGCGGGGATCGCCGTGGACTTCTTCTATCTGCTGCTCGGGCAGATCTTCCGCAGCGACGCCATCACCGGCCTCTCCGGCAACGTGGCCGTCAATGTCCTGACCTGCCTGGTGTTCATGGCCGTCACCTGCGCGATCTCCTACCGCGGCGTGGAGGAGACCCAGCGCTTCCAGTACGTGCTGGTCGGCTTCCAGCTGCTGATCCTCGTCGTCTTCGCCACTGCCGCCCTGGTGCACGTGGCCCACGGCACTGCCTTCGACGGGCACACCCCCTCCATCGAATGGTTCAACCCCTTCGGCGTCGGCTCCTTCTCCGCCTTCTCCGCGGGCATCTCCCTGTCGGTGTTCATCTACTGGGGCTGGGACACCGCGCTGACCCTGAACGAGGAGGCCAAGGATCCGCAGAAGACGCCGGGTCGGGCCGCGCTGCTGGGGATCAGCGTCGTCGTCATCCTCTACCTCCTGGTGGCCTGCGCGACCCTGGCCTACTCCGGCACCGGCGACGGCGCCCTCGGCCTGTCCAACCCGGAGATCCAGGAGAACGTGTTCGCGGCGCTGGCGACGCCGGTGCTCGGGCCGCTGGGGGTGCTGATGTCCCTCGGTGTCCTGATGTCCTCGATCGCCTCGCTGCAGTCCACCATGGTCTCCCCGGCACGCACCATGCTCGCGATGGGCTTCTACGGCGCCCTGCCGCGTCGGTTCTCCCGCATCCACCCCCGCTTCCAGACCCCCAGCTACGCGACCGTCACCTCCACGGCCATCGCCGCCGGGTTCTACACCGTGATGCGCGTGGTCTCCGAGAACGTCCTGTGGGACACCATCTCCGCGCTGAGCCTCATGGTCTGCTTCTACTACGGCCTCACCGCTCTGGCCTGCGTCTGGTACTTCCGCCGCCAGGCCTTCCGCTCCGTCGGGGCGTTCCTGCGGATGCTCCTGGGGCCGCTGCTGGGCGGGGTGCTGCTGCTGATCTTCTTCGTGCGCACCACCGCGGACTCCTTCGACCCGGCCAACGGCTCCGGATCCGAGCTGTTCGGGGTGGGCCTGGTGTTCATCCTCGGCGCGGGGATCCTGCTGATCGGGGTGGTGACCATGCTGGTGCTGTCTCGGACGATGCCGGCCTTCTTTCGCGGGGAGATCGAGGTCGCCCCGGGCGCGGTGGACCGCCCCGAGTGACCCGCGCCGCCTCAGCCGAGGATGCGAGTCAGGCGCCGTTCCAGGCCGGTGAGGATGCCGTCCAACCCGATCTCGAAGGCCTCGGTCGCCGCCGCGGGGCCTCCCGTGGTCTCGTACAGGCCGTGCACCCGCGCCATCACGGGAAAGCGAGAGCTCAGGGCGCCGGGGGCGAAGATGTCCTGCGGTGCGGCGGCATCCAGTGCGCTGCCCAGCAGGAACGCCTCCAGGGTCTCCACCACGCGCAGCACCAGCGGCTCCGGCCACCCGGCGGCGAGGAAGCCGCGGATCACGGTCTCGTACATCTGCAGAGTCTGCGGGGCCTGGGCCACGGGGGTCAGGGCCAGGGCCGCCACCATGGAGGGCTGGGCGGAGAACGCCCGGAAGTAGGAGCGGGCCCAGGCTTCCGCGGCATCGCGCCAGGCTGCGGCCCGCGCGGCGGGATCTGCGAGCGGGGAGGCGGCGGTCTCCACCTCCGGTGCCTCGGGGCCCGCCCCCGCGGCCAGGCCCGCCAGGCCGGAGGCGTCGATGCCGCGCGCGACGTCGTCGGAGATGCGCGCGAGCACCTCGTCCTTGGAGCCCACGTGGTTGTACAGGGAGGAGGGGGCCACCCCGAGCCTGCGCGCCAGCATCGTCATGGTGAAGCCCTCGCCCACGGATTCCAACAGGTCCCGGGCGGCGGCGACGATGCGCTGCGGGTCCAGGACGGTGCGGGTGGGGCGGCCACGGCGGCGCGGGGGCTTCTGGGTCACGGCCTCGACCTTACCGCCGTCACTGTGCTGGGCCGGGGTGACGCGGGGCGCGTCCGCAGGTACACTGCAAAACGAACACCATTCGTTTTTCTGTCTCCCGCGAAAGGCCCCCGCCATGACGTCCAGCACCCCCGCCGCCCACCCGGACTGGCCCAGCCGCGAGGTCGACGTCGTCGTCATCGGCGCCGGCCCCTCCGGGCTGAACGCCGCCCGGGACCTGAAGAACGCCGGGAAGAGCGTGGCTGTGCTCGAAGCGCGGCAGCGCGTGGGCGGTCGCACCTGGTCCAAGGAGGTGGACGGGCACTTCCTGGAGATCGGCGGCCAGTGGATCTCCCCGGATCAGACCGCCCTCCTGGAGCTCGTGCGGGAGCTGGGTCTGCGGACCTACTCCCGCTACCGCGACGGCGAGTCCGTCTACCGAGCCCCGGACGGTACCGTCACCCGCTACACCGGCGAGATGTTCCCCGCGTCGGAGCGCACCCAGGCGGAGATGGCCCGGCTCATCGGGATCCTGGATGACCTCGCCGCGCAGATCGGCCCGCACGAGCCCTGGGCCCATCCCCTGGCCCGCGAGCTGGACACCATCAGCTTCCACCACTGGCTGCGCGAGCAGTCCGCGGATGAGGAGGCCTGCCAGAACATCGGCCTGTTCATCGCCGGGGGGATGCTCACCAAACCCGCGCACGCCTTCTCCGCGCTGCAGGCCGTGCTCATGGCCGCCTCCGCCGGCTCCTTCTCGAACCTCGTGGATGAGGACTTCATCCTCGATGAGCGCGTGCTGGGCGGCATGCAGTCCGTGTCCACCACCATCGCCGAGCAGCTCGGGGAGGATGTGATCCTGGAGCACCCCGTGCGCGTGCTGCGCTGGCAGGAGGAGGGCACCCACCCCGTCCTGGTGGAGGCGGAGCACTTCACCGAGGACGGCGAGGCCGACGGCACCGGGGTGGTGGTGAGGGCTCGGCGCGCCGTCGTCGCCGTGCCGCCGAACCTCTACGAGCGCATCTCCTTCGTCCCGGCGCTGCCGCGGCGCCAGCAGCAGATGCACCAGCACCAGTCCCTCGGCCTGGTGATCAAGGTCCACGCCGTGTACGAGACCCCGTTCTGGCGGGACAAGGGCCTGTCCGGCACCGCCTTCGCCGCGGACCACCTGGTGCAGGAGGTCTACGACAACACCCACTGGGATCCCGCCACCGGGCAGGAGCACGCCCGGGGCACCCTGGTCGGCTTCGTCTCCGACGAGAAGGCGGACGCCATGTTCGAGCTCACCGCGGAGCAGCGCAAGGCCGCGATCCTCGATGCCATCGCCGAGCTGCTCGGCGAGGAGGCCAAGCACCCGGTGGTCTACTACGAGTCCGACTGGGGCGCGGAGGAATGGACCCGCGGGGCCTACGCCGCCAGCTACGACCTCGGCGGACTGCACCGCTACGGGGCGGACCAGAACGCCCCCGTGGGCCCGATCCACTGGTCCTGCTCGGACATCGCCGCGGAGGGCTACCAGCACGTGGACGGCGCGGTGCGCATGGGCCGGAAGACCGCCCGAGAGATCCTCGAGCAGCTGTGAGGTACGTCGTCGGGTACACCCCGAATGCGCGGGGACGCGATGCCCTGAACCTCGCCGTGGCGATGGCCCGCTCCCTGGACGTGGGCCTGGACATCGCCTACGTGGTGAAGGTCGAGGAGACCTTCTCCCGCGCGCTGAAGGGCGGCGGGAACTACACCCAGATGGTCGAGGCGCAGGCCAAGCGCTGGCTGACCGAGGCCGCCCAGCTCATCCCGGACGACGTCGACGCCTCCTTCCACCTGCACCGTGCGGCCAGCTCCGCCACCGGTCTGCTGGAGCTGGCCGAGATCCGCGGCGCCGGGGCCGTCCTGGTCGGCGGAGCCAAGACCAGCACCTGGCGCCGCCACGGCATCGGTTCCGTCTCCAACGCCCTGCTGCACCGGGCCACCCTCCCGGTGATCCTGGCCCCGCGTGAGGCGGATCCGCAGGAGCGCCTGACCCGGATCGACTGCGCGGTCAGCCCGGAGGAGGACGGCATGGGGCTGGTCGCCGAAGCCGTGGCGACCATGAACCGCACGGGTCTGCCGCTGCGGCTGGTCACCCTGGTGGACGAGACCAAGGAGACCAGCCGCGGGGCGCGGGCCACCGTGGAGGACATGCTGCGCCGCAGCCCGGTGCAGCCAGAGGATGCGGATCTGCTGAGCGTGGAGGTGGGGGTGGGCCGGTCCATCCCGGAGGCCGTGGACTCGGTGCACTGGGGGACCGGCTCCCTGCTGCTGGCCGGATCCTCCAAGCTCGCGGAGGCGGGGCGGCTGTTCCTCTCCTCCACCACCTCGAAGATCCTCACGGCCCTGCCCATCCCCCTCGTGGTGGTCCCCCGGGATTATCAGCCCGGCCGCAACGGCTCCACCGCCCTGCCCTGGACGGGCGCCCTGCCCGCCATCCGGCGCGACTAGAATCACACCCGGGGGCGGCGCTGCCGCCACCCGCCCACCGACCCCTCGGACCTCCGAGAGAAAGAAGTGCGTTCCTTGTCTGAGATCACCTACCGCCTGCCGCAGGAGATCCGCCTGACCGGGGAGTTCCCCGGGCCCAAGTCCCGGGAGCTCACCGAGCGCCGCGCCCGGGTGGTGCCCGCCGGTGTGGCCTCCTCCACCCCGGTGTACGCGGCCGACGCCGACGGCGGCGTCGTCGTGGACGTGGACGGCAACTCCCTGGTGGACCTGGGCTCCGGCATCGCCGTGACCTCGGTGGGCGCCTCCGCCCCGGTCGTGGTGGACGGGGTGCGCGAGGCCGCATCGCACTTCACCCACACCTGCTTCATGGTCACCCCCTACGAGGGGTACGTGGCCGTCGCGGAGCAGCTGAACGAGCTGACCCCCGGGGACCACCCCAAGCGCACCGTGCTGTTCAACTCCGGTGCCGAGGCCGTGGAGAACGCGGTGAAGATCGCGCGGGCCGCGACCTCCCGCAACGCCGTCGTCGTCTTCGACCACGCCTACCACGGGCGCACCAACCTGACGATGGCCCTGACCGCGAAGGCCGCCCCGTACAAGGCCGGCTTCGGGCCCTTCGCCCCGGAGATCTACCGGGTGCCGATGAGCTACCCGTACCGGGAGGCCGCCCCGATCGGCGGGAAGGAGGCCGCGGAGCGGGCCATCCAGCAGATCGAGAAGCAGATCGGCGCGGAGAACGTGGCCGCGGTGCTGATCGAGCCGATCCAGGGCGAGGGCGGGTTCATCGTCCCCGCGGATGGCTTCCTGCCGCGCCTGTCCGAGTGGACCCGGGACAACGGCGTCGTGTTCATCGCCGACGAGGTGCAGGCGGGGTTCTGCCGCACGGGGAAGTGGTTCGCCGTGGATCACGAGGGCGTGGTCCCGGACCTGGTGACCACGGCCAAGGGCATCGCCGGCGGGATGCCGCTGTCCGCGGTGACCGGGCGGGCCGAGCTGTTCGACGCCGTGAAGCCCGGCGGGCTCGGCGGCACCTACGGCGGCAACCCCGTCTCCTGCGCCGCGGCCCTGGGCGCGATCCAGACCATGCGGGACTGGGACCTCAGCGCCCGCGCCCAGGCCATCGAGGCGCAGGTGCGCTCCGTCCTTGAGCCGCTGGTGGAGGAGCTGGACATCGTCGGCGAGTTCCGCGGGCGCGGGGCCATGCTCGCGCTGGAGCTGGTCTCCGACTCCGCCTCCAAGACCCCGCACCCCACGGCCGCCAAGGAGATCGCGTCCTACTGCATGGACCGCGGGGTGATCGTGCTGACCGCCGGCACCTACGGCAACGTGATTCGGCTGCTGCCGCCGCTGGTGATCGGGGAGGAGCTGCTGGGCCGGGCCCTGGAGATCCTGGCCGACGCCATCCGCGCGGCGGCCTGATCGGCGTTCCCGTTCCGTAACAGGACAGGAGGAAACTGGGAGGATCACCTCCCGCCGACCTGAGGAGCACCGCTATGGCCGATTCGCCGCGCACCAATCCCTACGACGATCCGGTCTCCCCGCAGACCTCGATGGGCTCCACGGTCCACCGCCCGCGCGGCTCCCGGCGCGCCCCCGGCGGGCAGGCCCCCGGCGACGGCGCCCCCGAGAGCGGCGCGCCTTCGGCCCCGCGCAAGCTGCGCTCGCGCCACGTCACCATGATCACCCTGGGCGGGATCATCGGGGCGAGCCTGTTCGTGGGCTCCGGCAACGTCATCCGCTCCGTGGGTCCCGCCGCCGTGCTGTCCTACCTGCTCGGCGGGCTGCTGGTGTTCCTGGCGATGCGGATGCTGGGGGAGATGGCCGCGGCCCGCCCGGCCATCGGCTCCTTCATGGAGTACGCCCGGGTGGGGCTGGGCGACTGGGCCGCGTACCTGGTGGGCTGGCTGTACTGGTATTTCTGGGTCGGGGTGCTGGCCTACGAGTCCGTGCTCGGCGGGGAGACGCTGCACGGCTGGTTCCCCGTGCTGCCCGCCTGGGCGGGGTCCTTCCTGCTGCTGGCGCTGTTCGTCGGCACCAACATGATCTCGGTGCGCACCTTCGGGGAGGTGGAGTTCTGGCTGGCCAGCATCAAGGTCATCGCGATCGTCGTGTTTCTGGTGGCCGGGCTGCTCTTCGCCCTCGGGCTGTGGCCGGACACCTCGATGAGCGTGTCCAACCTGTGGGCCCACGGCGGCTTCGCCCCGCACGGGTACAGCGTGGCCCTGACCGGGGTGGCGCTGGTGATCTTCTCCTACTTCGGCACGGAGATCGCCGTGATGGCCGCCGCGGAGTCCGAGGACCCGGCCAAGGGGGTCCGGCAGGCCACCTCCACGGTGATCTGGCGGATCCTGCTGTTCTTCGTCGGCGCCGTCCTGGTGATCACCATGGTCATCCCGTG
Source organism: Rothia sp. BD8 (assembly GCF_044878465.1). Lineage (NCBI taxonomy): Bacteria > Bacillati > Actinomycetota > Actinomycetes > Micrococcales > Micrococcaceae > Rothia > Rothia sp. BD8. The sequence goes on from NZ_JANJES010000012.1 coordinate 17,778, forward strand.
GGACGAGCTGCCCGCGCCCACCGACGTCGCCCACGCGCCGTTCACCCTGGTCTTCGCCCGGCTGGGCCTGCCCGGGGCCGACGTCGTGATGCAGCTGATCATCTTCACCGCGGTGCTCTCGGTGCTCAACTCGGGGCTGTACTCCGCCTCCCGGATGTTCGCGGCCCTGGCCCAGCAGGGCTTCGCCCCGCGGATCGTCGCCCGCCGCTCCCGCACCGGGGTGCCCGTGTTCGCGCTGCTGGCCTCGACCATCGGCGGGGTCATCGCCACGATCGTGAACTTCGCGGCCCCGGACTCCGGTGTCTTCGACTTCATCATGAACTCCGCGGGTCTGGTGGCGCTGTTCGTGTACGTGTTCATCGCGCTGACCCAGATGAACCTGCGCCGCCGGATGACGCCGCAGGAGCGGGACGGGCTTCAGCTGAAGGTGTGGTTCCATCCGTGGCTGAACATCCTGCTGATCGGCGGCGTCGCCTTCGTCCTGATCGTGATGCTGTTCAGTCCGGACGGACGCACCCAGGTGTGGACCAGCCTGATCGCCACGGGTGTGCTGGTGGCCTGCTGGCCGCTGGTGCGCCGTTCGCTCACCCGCCGTCGGGCCTGATGAGGCGGGCGAGGCGGGTGCTCAGGCGGCGATGCCCTCCTCGTCCTCATCCACCGGGATCTCCTCGTCCACCACGCGGGTGCGGTGGATGGAGAACCAGTGGGTCAGGCCCATCAGCCCGCCGACCACCACGAGCCACAGCCCCAGGCGCAGGATGTCCCACCAGAAGGGCTGGCCGGGGAAGTACACGAGGGTCTGCACCGCGCGCAGCCAGGCCGCGCCGTTCCAGAAGGTGCTCAGCCCCTGGAAGAAGGCCGGGGCGGTGTGGGCGCTGAAGATCCCCGTGGAGCTGGTGAAGTTCAGCATCACGAAGCACATCACCAGGAACGGCGTGGTCCAGCGGTGCAGGATCGGGTGCAGGGCCACCCCGAGCAGGGAGATGGTGCTCACGTACAGCCAGGACAGCATCAGCACACCCCAGCGGTGCCCGGGGATGGCCTGCATGATGTCCGCGACGACGATGGTCACCAGCGCCGCGATCACGAAGGACACGGCCACGCTGATCAGCAGGCGCCCGAGGTAGCTGACCTTGGCGGTGGCCGCCGCGATCGCGACGGCGGAGGAGTACCCGCCCACGCTCAGGGCCACGAGCATGAAGAAGATGCTCTGCCCGCTGGTGTCCTGCCCGCTGGTGGGCACCACGTCCACGGTCTGCAGGGGCAGGTGCTGCCGGAAGGCGATCGGCCCGAGGACCTGCTGGGCCACCTCCTTGTCCGAGGCGGAGGCGGCGGTGGCCACGTAGAGGGCGGCCTGGTCCTCCCCGGGGGCGTAGGCGGCGACGACGTCGCGATCCCGGACCAGCTGCTGGGCCTGATCGGCGGTGCCCACGGTGCGTACCTGCAGGTCCCCGTCCGCGGCGTCGTTCAGGGACTGGGCGAAGGCCGCGGTCTGCTCGCCCTGCCCGACCACCGCGACGGGCAGGTGGTGGGGGCTGGGGGCGTGGAAGGCGCCGAGGTAGGCCAGGGCCATGCCGGTGCCCAGGAACAGCGGGGTGATCAGGTGCGTCAGGAGGGTCCTCCAGAACTCCCCGGAGCGGAAGGGCCCGCGGATCCGCCGGCGGGAGCGGCCATGGGCGGCCGCGGAGCCGGTGCGTCGGGCGGAGGCTGGGGAGGAGCCGGGGGTCTGGGGGGAGCGCTCCGGCAGGGGCCGGGGTGCCGGGCTCTGGGGTGCGGCGGGGGCGTGCAGGTCGGTGGCTGCGGACATGCGGGTGCTTTCGACGGTGCGAGCGGGACGAAAATACATCGTGCCACTATATAAATGGTCGAGCAACCCCCTCGCCCCCTCCTCCGCACAACTGGAGATGCCTCTCATCACGGGACGCGTGGCGTCCCGAGATGAGAGGCATCTCCAGTTGTGCGGTGAGGAGGGAGGGTAGGGGGGGGTCAGTGGGACCCGCAGCCGCAGGAGCCGCCGCAGCAGCCTCCGCCCTGCTGGGCGTCCGCCTCCGCATCCGCCTCCGGGAGACCATCCCCGACGTCCCCGCCCATGAGGTTGCGTCGGTTCCCGATGTCGGGTCCGCCCCGCGGGGTCTCCCGCACCCCGGCCAGGGTCGCGGCGAATCCCGCGGGTCCCTGGGTGCCGGCGGCACCCGCACCACCCGCGGCGATCCCGGCGCCGGCGATCCGCGCCCCGGCCGCGGGGCCGCCCGCCCCGGGCATCCCGACGGCGCCCCCGCCGGGTCCGCAGGCGGCGCCCGTGGAGGAGAAGCGGGGGTCCTTGCGCTTCGGGACCCGGGCGCGGGCGAAGCGGCGCATCTGCTCGGCGGTCGGATACGTCCAGGAGGCCACGATCTGCGGGCCCAGCAGCGTGATCGGCAGGACCTGCTCGCCGGAGGCCGCGACCATGTCCGCTACGTGCTCGCATTCCTCGAAGGCCCAGTCGTGCGTGCCGCGGCTGTACACCGTGATCGGCAGCCCCTCCTCCAGCAGCTCCTCCGCGGCGTCCAGGAACGCCTCCCGCTCGGCGTCCTCGGGCCCGCCGTCCGGGATGAACACCTCCACCTCGGTCAGATCCATGCTCGTCTCCACATCTCAGTCCCGCGCGGCGGCCTCGTCGAGGAGCACATCCGCGGCCAGCTTGCCCAGGGCGTGGGAGGCCAGCGGCGAGTCCCCGGTCAGCAGGTTGCGGTCCCGGTGCACGGCGCCGGTCATGTCCTCGTTGAGCACCTTCAGCCCCTGCTTGCCCAGCTCCTCGGCCACCAGCCAGCGCAGGTGTCCCGGCAGGTAGCCGATCTCCACGTTGGGGCCCTCATCCAGGGCATCCGGGAACACGGTGATCTCGTACCCGGCGAAGTGGGACTCCTCCCGCCCCAGCCCCGAGGCCAGCAGCGCGGCGGGCCCGTGGCACAGGGTGATCAGGGTGCGCTGGCGGTCCTGCACGAAGTCCAGGACCTGCTGTACCAGCTCGGACTCGGGCAGGTCGTTGACCGCGCCGTGCCCGCCGGGGATGAACACACCCAGGTAGTCCGAGTCCTCGCCGAGCTCGCTCTCCACGAGGTCGGAGAGCTTGCGCGGGTTCTTCAGCTGCTGCTTGAACCGCTCGAAGGTGTCCTTCACGGCCTCGTCCTCGGCGGGCATGGCCCACAGCTCCAGCTTCACCGGGGCGCCGGTGATGGTCGCGATCTCCACCTCGAAGCCGGCGTCGGCGAGGTGCTTGAGCGGCAGCAGCATCTCCACGGGGTGGTTGCCGGTGGAGAAGAACCTCCCCTCCTCGGTCATCAGGTACCGCTCCTCGGTGCCGATCATCAGCACCTTCCAGCGGCCCCCGGTGTACTCGCCCTCGTGCTCGACGCCGTCGAAGTCGGTCCTCGGCGGGACGTACTGGGACAGGGAGTAGGGGGAGGGGAAGAAGGCGTCGTCCTCGGCCGGGTCGGCCTGCGGGGCGCGATCCTGGTTCTGCTCGCTCATGGGAGCCTCCTGACGCTCGTCGTGTGATTTGCACCCAGGTCAACCCCCGCTCCGTCGCCGGTATTCCCCCAGGAGACGACGCCCGCCCCCGGAGACGACGCCGCCCGGCGCCCCACGAGTCGGGGGGGGGCCGGGCGGCGTCGATGAAGGGGAGAGGGCCTCACCCGCGGCGGGCGCGGGCCCGCTTCGCGGCGTCCTGGTCGATCCAGAACTGGCGGGTGGTCACCTCGTCCTCCCCGTCCCAGACCTCCAGGTTCTTCAGCCACGGCTCATCCGATGCCCGGAAGATCGGCTCCTGGCCGCTGCGCCGCTGCCGCTCGTAGTTGCGCAGCACCCGCGCGGCCACCCCGGACAGCGCGCAGATCGCGATGAGGTTCAGCAGCGCCATGACGGCCATGAACACATCCGCCAGGGACCACACCAGGTCCAGGGCCACCACGGTCCCGGTGAACACGCACACCAGCACCAGGAGGCGGAAGACCTGCAGGACCCACCGCTTCTCGGTGAGGAACTCGATGTTGGACTCGCCGTAGTAGTAGTTGCCGATCACCGAGGAGTACGCGAACAGGAAGATCGCCACGGTCAGGAAGTGCACGGCCCATCCGCCCAGCTGCGCGGCCAGGGCGTTCTGGGTCAGGGAGGCGCCCTCCGCGGAGTCCCCGAAGGCGGGTTCGGACAGCAGAACGATGAACGCGGTGATGGAGCAGACCACCAGGGTGTCGAAGTACACGCCGAGGGACTGCACCAAGCCCTGCTTGGCCGGGTGGGACACGGCCGCCGTCGCCCCGGCGTTCGGCGCCGAGCCCATGCCGGCCTCGTTGGAGAACAGCCCGCGGCGCACCCCCTGCATGATCACGCCGATCACGCCGCCGGTCACGAACTCCCGGATCCCGAAGGCCCCCGCGAAGATCTGCGCGATCACGTGCGGGACCTCCCCGAGGTTCATGACCACCACGATCAGCCCCAGCAGGATGTACAGGATCGCCATGACGGGCACGAGGATCTGGGTGACCGCGGAGATGGAGCGGACCCCGCCGAAGATGATCAGCGCGGTGATCGCGGCCAGGGCCACGCCGAGGATCACCTTCAACTCGGTGGAGGAGGCGAACTCCGGGGCCACCCCGTTCAGGGATTCGGACACGGCGTCGGCGATGGAGTTGGACTGGACCATGTTGAACACGAAGCCGTAGGTCACGCAGATGATCACCGCGAACAGCACGCCCATCCACCGGGCGTTCAGCCCGCGCGTCATGTAGTACGCCGGCCCGCCGATGTAGGAGTCCTTCCCGTGGTGCTTGTACAGCTGCGCGAGCAGCGACTCCACGAAGGCGCTCGCGGCGCCGATCGTGGCGATCAGCCACATCCAGAACACCGCGCCGGGCCCGCCCACGGTGATGGCGATGGCGACGCCGGCGATGTTGGCGGTGCCCACCCGGGAGGCGGCGGAGATGGTGAAGGCGCGGAAGGAGGAGATCTGCTTGCGTCCGTCCGCGCGGGTGCCGCTGGGCTCCCCGATGACGCGGAACATCTCGCCGATGCTGCGCACCTGCACCGCGCGGGTGCGGGCGGTGAGGAACAGTCCGGCGGCGATGAGCACGGCGAACATCACGTACCAGATGTACTCGCCGACGGTCGCGACGACGCTCTGCAGGGAGTCCATGGCGGGCCCCTTTCGAAAGGTGCGGTGGGTGTGCGGCGCCGACCGCGGAGCCGCAGGGGGCTCCACCGGGTGCGATGCCGCGGGGGTGGCCCCGGACCGGCGCGCGCATGAGGTATGGGCAACAGGGTACCGGCTCCCGGTCCGTTGGGTGACCCTCGGGGGTCGGCCTCCGGCGCCTCAGGTCTCCTCGTCGGGAGCCCGACGGGCCGCGGCGATCAGCCGGGTCATGCTGCGGTGCAGCTGCCGGACGTCTGCCAGGGACAGGTCCAGCCGGCGCATCATCCGCTCCGGGATCTCCTCGGCCTGCTCGCGCAGCTTCCGTCCCGCGTCGGTGAGGCCCAGCAGCACGGAGCGCTCGTCCTCCGGGTCCCGCTGCCGGTGCACGTAGCCGATCTGCTCCAGGCGGCGCACCAGCGGGGAGAGGGTGCCCGGATCCATCCCCAGCATCCCCGCCAGCGTCTTCTGGTTCATCCGCTCGTGCTCCCACAGGGCCAGCATCACCAGGTACTGCGGGTGGGTGAGGTTCAGCGGCGCCAGCACGGGGCGGTAGGCGGCGATGACGCTGCGGGAGGCCAGGGCCAGGGCGAAGCAGACCTGGCTCTCCAGGGCGAGCGGATCCCCCGGCGTCATCTCCTGCTCGCTGTCCACGGCGCTCCTCCCGCTCTTCCGGTCGCGGCACCCATGCTAGACCAGCGCACCCCGCACCAATGATTGGGGCGCCAATGATTGGTGTACCCTGAGTGGGAATCGATGCGCGAGGGCATCGAGACGCGAGACGAGGAGGACCTCATGGACAAGCCCACCGGCAACGACTCCTTCGGCTGGGGATTCCGGCTGGGCAACCGCATCCTCTGGCTGCTGCTGCACGTGGTGGGCCCGGCCCAGGGCAGCTCCAGCAGCGACCCCCAGCTGCGCACCCAGCGCGAGTATGAGCGCCGCCGGGAGCTGCACCGGCGGTGGAAGGAGACCCGCGAGGCCGGCGAGAGCTGAAGCGGACCGAGCGAGCCCTGAGGGGAAGGCCGGAGCGGAAGGCCGCGTCCGAGCCCCGAGGCTGCTCCCACCCGCACGGGCGATCCTTCCTCTAGAGTCATAGCGTCCCGCGCGCCAGGCGCGGGCTCGCACACCGATCGTGGGGAGGCCGCCGTGCTGGGAGTGGAGATCGTCATCGCCTTGGGAGTGGCGATCCTGCTGGGGCAGATGACGGCCACGCGCGTGCGCCTGGCCCCACCCATCGTGCTCATGGTGTTCGGGGTGGCCATGAACCTCATCCCATCGCTGCGCCAGGTGGGGCTGCCCGCGGAGATCGTGCTGGTGGTGTTCCTGCCGATCCTGCTGTACTGGGACTCCCTGAACACCTCGGTGCGCGAGATCCGACGGGTCCTGCGGGGGGTGATCCTCAACGGGACCCTGCTCGTGGTGTTCACCGCCGCCGCGGTCGCGCTCGTCGCTCGCGCCTGCGGACTCAGCTGGGGCACCGCCTGGCTGATCGGCGCCGCGGTGGCCCCGACGGACGCCACCGCCGTGTCCGTGCTGGGTCGCGGCCTGTCCCGCCGGGCCACCACCGTGCTCAAGGCCGAATCGCTGATCAACGACGGCACCGCCCTGGTGGTCTTCGCCCTGGCCGTGGAGCTGGCCAGCGGGGAGGGTCACATCACCTGGGGTCACGCCAGTGGGATGTTCGCCGTCTCCTTCCTCGGCGGAACCGCGATCGGACTGGCCGTGGGCTGGCTGATCGGGCAGGTGGCCCGGCGCATGACGGTGCCGGTGTACCTCAACGTGCTCATGTTGCTGACCCCGTTCCTCGCCTACCTCGCGGCCGAAGCCGTGGAGGCCTCCGGGGTGCTCGCCGTCGTGGTGTGCGGGCTCTACTTCTCCCAGATCGCCCCGCGACACTTCTCCGCCCGGTCCCGCCAGATCGCCAATCCGTTCTGGTCGATGATCACCTTCCTCATCAACGGCGCCCTGTTCGTGCTCGTCGGCGCGCAGCTGCCCTCCGCGGTGGGCGGCCTGCGCTCGGATGGGCTGTGGCATGCGCTGGGGGTGATCCTCGCCGTGTACGCGACCACCGTGGCGGCTCGCTTCGTCTTCCTGCACGTGTCCATCGGGCTGATCCGGCTGCTGGACCGCCGCCCCATCCAGCGGACCATGCGCACCACCTTCCCGGAGCGGGTGGTCAACGTGCTGGCGGGGTTCCGCGGGGCCGTGTCTCTGGCGGTGGGTCTGTCCGTGCCCCTGACCCTCGCCGACGGCTCCGCCTTCCCCTCTCGGGATCTGATCGTGCTGGTGGTGGCCGGCGTCGTCGTGCTGTCCCTGGTGGTGCAGGGGGTGGTGTTCCCGGTGGCGGTGCGCTGGGCCGTGCGGGACCAGCCGGAGGACGACGACGCCGGGGGCGCGACCGAGCGGGCCTGGATCCGCACGCACCGGGAGCTGCTCGCGGTGCTGCCGGAGCTGGCCCGTCAGAATGGGATCTCCGATGAGGTGCTCGGGGAGTTCCAGCGTCGTTACGAGCAGATCCGCCGCCCATGGGAGGAATCCGCGGGGGACCCGGAGGCGCGGGAGGTGCTGGAGGAACGGCGCCGGCAGCAGCGGCGCATGCAGCTGGGCGTGCTGCGGCACAAACGGGCCGCGATGGTGCGCCAGCGCGACGAGGGCCTGCTGGATGACGAGGCCCTGTCCGAGATCATGCAGCGCCTGGACATGGAGGAGCTGCGCCTGACCGGCCCCGCCGAGATCGAGTAGGGGCCGACGGGGCCGGCGGGAGCGGCCCGCCCGGACGGGAGTGGGCCGGGCCGGCGTCGTCGGCTACAGCACCCCGCGGGGGTCGATGAGGAAGCGACCCAGGGCGAAGTACTCCGCGGCGTCGGAGATCAGCACCAGACCCAGCAGCCCGACCCCCAGGGGCAGGAGCACGTTGAGCACCGGGCGGAAGCGCTCCCACCAGCCGCCCACCGTGCGGGCGACGGCGCGGTGTCGGTTGGCCAGCACCGCCAGGCACAGCACGAACAGCGGCGCCTGGGAGACCACCGCCCAGATGATCTGCCCCGCGATCACGGCCCACAGCGGCTGATCCCCGGACAGCCCCACGGCCACGATGAACGGGGGGTCCGTGGTCACGATCGCCACGAAGCCCACGGCCACCGCCAGCAGCCCCCAGGAGCTGCGGTTGCGCTCCGGGCGCGGTGGGCGGTTCCGGCGCCGCCACGCCCAGCCAGCCCAGCCCAGGGCCACCAGGCCCAGGAGCAGCTCGACGCCGGCGGCCCCCGCCCCGGCGCGCAGCCAGTGCCCCCACGGGATGTCCGCCAGGGACTTCCCGAACACCAGGGACAGCGCGATCCCCCAGGCGATGGTCCCGCCGATGAGCACCGCGCCGAAGCCGAACACGGACCGGCGCACGGCCCGGGCGGCGTCGGGGGCCGTGCGGGCGGCCATGAACACCGCGGCGATCAGCAGGGGCCCCGGATCGAAGCCGCCCAGGGCCAGGCCCGCGCAGGCGGCGAGGTACGCCGGGATGCTCATGCCGAGCTGACGGACTCGGCGCCGGCGGTGCGCCCGGCGGGGCGGGCCCCGGGGGCCGGGCGCACGAACGGGAAGGCCAGCACCCCGCGGATCGGGGCGTCGGTGAGCATCATGATCAGCCGGTCGATGCCGATGCCCAGCCCGCCCGTGGGCGGCAGGCCCGTCTCCAGGGCGGCCAGGAAGTCCTCGTCGATCTGCATCGCCTCCGGATCCCCGGCGGCGGCCTTCAGGGACTGCTCGGTCAGGCGGCGCCGCTGCTCCAGGGCGTCGGCCATCTCCGAGTAGGCCGTGCCCATCTCGGTGCCGTTGATCACCAGGTCCCACCGCTCGGCCAGCCCGGGGATGCTGCGGTGCGGGCCGGCCAGCGGCGAGGTCTCCACCGGGAAGTCGCGGTAGAAGGTCGGGCGCACCGTCTTGGCCTCCACCAGCTCGCCGTACAGCTCCTCGATCACCGCGCCCGGGCCCATGTCGTCCCGGACGTGGATCTCGTGCTCGGCGGCCAGGCGCATCAGCACCTCGAAGTCCGTGTCCAGGTCGATGCGCCGGCCCACAGCCGCGGAGACCGCATCCAGCACGCTGACCACGGGCCACTCGCCGGAGACGTCGGTGAGCACGGCCGGGGTGCTCGGATCCTTGGGGTGCTCCCCGTGGCGCAGCGGCAGCTGCTCGGCGTCGAACACCGCGCGCGCGGCGCTCTTGATGATCCGCTCGGTCAGCAGGCGCATCGCGTCGTAGTCGGCGTAGGGCTGGTAGGCCTCCAGCACCGTGAACTCGGGGTTGTGGGTGGCATCCGCCCCCTCGTTGCGGAAGTCCCGGCCCAGCTCGTACACCGGGCCCATGTCCCCGACCACCAGGCGCTTCAGGTACAGCTCCGGGGCGATGCGCAGGGTCAGATCCACCCCGTAGGCGTTGATGAAGGTCTTGAAGGGCCGGGCGGAGGCGCCGCCGTGCACGGTGTTGAGCATCGGCGTCTCCACCTCCAGGAAGCCGTCCGCATCCAGGGTGCGTCGGATCGCCCGGATGGTCTGCGCTCGCACGCGCAGGCGCCGGGACTCCTCCGGGTTGACGATCAGGTCCACCGAGCGGCGGCGCAGCCGGGCCTCCGGGTCCGTGAAGGAGCCGAAGGGGATGGGATGCAGGCACTTGGACAGGATCCGCCAGGACTCGGCCAGCAGGGACGGGGTGCCGGTGCGGGAGGCGCCCAGCCTGCCGCGGATCAGCACGTGGTCCCCGGTGTCCGCCCAGCGCACCCGGCGCAGGGACTCGGCGCCGAGCACGTCGCGCTCCAGCACCACCTGCAACGTCGTCCCGTGTTCCACCAGCTCCAGGAAGGCCACCCCGCCGTGGCGCCGGATGGACCGGATCCGCCCGACGACCGCCGCCGGCGTCCCGGCGGGCTCGTGCGCGAGCATCCGGGCCAGCGCGGACACGCTCACGCCCTGACCGTCGCCCTTCGGGTAGGGCTCCAACCCGGCCGCGCGCATCTGCTCCAGGTGCGCGATGCGGTGGCGAGTCTGGTCGCTCCACTCCGGGGTGAGGTCATCGGCGCCCACGCGCTGACGCTCCAGCTCCCGCAGGGCGGCGAGGTTCTCCGGGGACAGCCCGGGGTGCGCGGGGGTCTTGGGCAGCAGCCACTGCGGCAGGAAGCCCTCCGCCAGCCCGGAGGCCAGGGCCACGTTGACGGCGGACAGCTTGGAGTCCAGGCACAGGTAGCGCGGCACCCACTCGGGGTGGAAGCGCTGGTTGAACTGGTACAGCCGCTCCAGCTGCAGGAACCGGTCCAGCACCCCCAGCACGGAGGAGTTGAAGCGGGTCCAGGCGCTGGCGCCGAACTCGTGGGAGCGGGCGAAGGTCTCCCGGAACATCGCGAAGTTCAGGGACACGCGGGTGATGCCCAGCTCAGGGCACTGCCCGAGCAGGGTCGCGATCATGAACTCGGTGGTGCCGTTGGGGGAGTCCGGGGAGCGGCGCATCACGTCCAGGGAGATCCCGGAGGCCCCCCAGGGGACGAAGGAGAGCAGGCCGACGGCGGCGCCGTCGGCGGTGTGCGCGGTGACCAGCAGGCAGCGGGCATCGGCGGGGTCCCCGAGGCGGCTCAGCGCCATGGAGAAGCCCCGCTCGGTGTCCCCGTGGCGCCAGGAGTCCGTGTGCTCGATGACGGCCTGCAGCTCCTCGGGGCTGAGCTCCCCGTGGCGGCGGATGCGCAGGGTCATCCCGGCCTTCTGCAGGCGGGCGACGGTGTGGCGCATCTCCGTCATGGAGGTGTTGTTCAGGGAGAACCGCTCCGGGTGGATGATCGCCTCGTCGCCCAGCGGGATCACGGACATCCCCGTGTGTACGTAGGCCGGGGCGCCGACCTTGGAGGCGCTGATCACGGCGGGGATCCAGCCGTAGGTGCGCGCCTCCTTCTTCCACTCGCGGATCGCCGCGTCCCAGGAGGCCGGATCCCCGATGGGGTCTCCGGCGGCCAGGGACACCGACCGGATCACCCGGTAGGCCACGGCGGCCCGCCCGTCCGGGGAGAAGATCACGGACTTCTCCCGCCGAGTGGCGAAGTAGGACAGGGAGTCCTGCCCGCCGTATTCGTGCAGCAGCCGGCGCAGGTGCATCTCCCGCTCCTCGGTCCAGGAGTGCACGGGCTTGCCGGAGCGCAGGAACACCCAGATCGCCGCGATCGCGACGACGCCGTAGATGGTGGTGATGGTCTGGACCTGCCAGCGCTGCACGTGCGGCAGGCTGTGGATGGCCCACCCGGTGTTCACCCCGAGGGCCCGCAGCATCAGGGTGCCGAAGTGCGTCCAGGAGCTCACCGGCAGCACCAGCCAGGAGGCCACCAGGGCGAGGAGGAAGCCGCCGCCGAGCACGGCCAGGGCCATCCCGTAGGAGGAGCGCAGGGTGCGGGCGGGGAAGGCCCGCCGGGCCCGCACCAGGAGCACGGTGAGCACCACGCCGATGATCACGCTGATCGCGTTCGCCCCGATGGCCACCCACAGCCCGGAGGGCGGCTCCTCCTCGAGGGTCCAGGGCAGGGGCAGGGAGATCGTGGAGACCAGGGCCAGCGCGGAGCCGGCGACCTGGAAGAACAGGGCCGCCCACAGCCCGGCCCGCTTGCGCCGCATCAGCGCCCAGAAGATGACGATCGAGGCGACCGTGGCGATCAGGCTGCGCTCCACGGGCAGGTTCAGCACGTAGGCCGCGAACTCGATGAAGCTGAAGCCGCCGCGCAGCGGGGTGCCGATCAGCAGGGCGATGTTGACGATGACGGCCCCCGCATACATCCACGTCAGGCAGCGGGCCGTGCGCTCCCCGGGTGCTGTCTTCACGGTGCGGGTCTTCATGGCGGTGCGGCTCCTCGGTGGCGGGTGCGGATCGGCCGCGGTGAGCGGTGCGGCGGTGCGGTGGGTGAGCGGGGGCGTTCGGCTCAGGTGGCAGTGGGGGCGAAGTACGGGCTGGTCCGGCCCAGCCACTGCAGCCCCTGCTCCATCCCGGGCAGCCACACATCCAGCCGGTGCCCGCCCACGGGCACGGTGTTCACGGACAGGGAGGTGGGTGCGCGCACGGAGCGGCGGAAGGCCTCGGCGGCCGGCCAGGAGAGGGTGTCGTCGGTGGAGGAGTAGTAGTACAGCGCGACGTCGGGGGCCTCGTCGCGGGCGATGCGGGCCAGGTCGTACTTGGGGTCCCGGGCCTCGGTCCACTGCTGCGCGCCGGTGTAGATGGGGCTGAAGTACCCGGACTGGATCATGGCGGTGCCGAACAGGTCCGGGTGGCGCAGGGTGAGCATGGCCGAGCACCAGCCGCCGGCGCTGTAGCCCTCGGTGGACCAGGCGCGGGGGTCGTCGATGGTGCGCAGGTTCTGGCGCAGCCACGGCACCACGTCCCGGGTCACGTAGCTCTCCGCCTTGGGGGTGCCCATCCCGTGCACGGGGCGGTCCCCGTCCACGCACTCGCTGTCGTAGCTGCCGGGGGAGACGTTGGGCACCACGAAGATCGCCTCGCGCATGCTGCGGTTCTGCGCGGCGTCGGCGATCATCTGCCCGTAGTCCACGGATTTCGAGTAGGTCGCGGGGGAGCCGGGGAAGCCGGTGAAGCCCAGGATCACGGGGTAGAAGCGGTCCGGGTGGCTGAGGTAGGAGGCGGGCAGCCAGATCATGAGGTCGTTGGCCTGCCCGGTGACGGGGCCCTTGAAGTGGAAGGTGAGGTACTGCCCGTCCTCGGCGTCGCGGTCCAGCAGGTGCCCGAACTGCGGGTTGTCCTCCGGGTGGGACTGCAGCTCGGTGGGGGTCTGGCGCACGGTCGCGGGGGTGGTCACGGCCGCAGGTACCGCGCCGTAGTGGGTGGTGGTGGCCGCGGGGGCGGGACCCGCGGTGAGCTCATCCCAGCTGGTGTACCAGTTGTTGTCCCGGTTCAGCAGCGCCGCGACGCTGGCCAGGGCGAGTGCGGCCACCAGCACCAGGCTCACGGCCTGCACGAGGTAGCGCAGCCAGCCGGTCCGGCGCATCCGCGGCGGCAGGAACACGGCGAGGAGGAAGACGACGACGGTCACCGCCAGCAGCGTGCCGATGAAGCCCAACCCGGTGATCTCGAAGGCCTTCACCCGTATCCTCTCCCCGTGGTGCGAGGGCCGGCGGAACGTGCGCGGCCCGAGGGGCAGGATACGAGAGATTCATGGGAATTTCCCGCACGAGGCGCCCCCTCAACCTCTATCTCCGCCCGCCCCTTCCGCGCCGAGTCATCGATTCCGACGGATTTTCGGCCGGATTCTCGTCGGAATCGATGATTCGGCGCGGGGGGGGTCAGGCGAGGAGGGTCAGTCAGGCGCGGGGCGCTCGGGCGCGGGCCCGGCTGCGGGGGCCGAGGACGGCGGCGCCGGCCAGGGCGGCCACCGCGGAGCCGGTGAGGATGCCGATCTTCGCGGCGTCGTTCAGGGCCGAGCCGGGCTCGAAGCCCAGCTCCGCGATCAGCAGGGAGACGGTGAAGCCGATGCCGGCCAGCAGGGACACCCCCACCACGTCCAGCCAGCGCAGGGACGGGTCCAGGCGGGTGCCGGGCAGGCGGGTCACCAGCCAGGTGGCTCCGGTGATGCCCACGGCCTTGCCGAGCACCAGCCCCAGCACCACGCCCAGGCCCGCGGGGGAGGTGGCGGCCTCGGCGAAGCCGGACCATCCGCCCACCGCGACCCCGGCGGACAGGAACGCGAACACGGGCACGCACACCCCGGCGGACAGGGGGCGCAGGTGGTGCTCCATGGCCTCGGCGAGGCTGTGCCCGGCGTCGTCGGGGGTGCGCCGCCCGGGCAGCACCGGCACGCACAGGCCCAGCAGGACCCCGGCGATGGTCGCGTGGATCCCGGAGCCGACGAACAGCGCCCAGACGAGGAAGCCCAGGGGCAGCAGGAGCAGCCAGGTGGCCCCCACGCGGCGCAGGAACACGGCCTGCAACCGCTGGGCGAGCAGGGCGTAGGCCAGCAGCGGCAGCACGGCCAGGCCCAGGTAGAGCAGGTGCACCTGCTCCGTGTAGAACACGGCGATGATGGTGATGGCCAGGAGGTCATCCACCACGGCCAGGGTCAGCAGGAACAGCCGCAGCGCGGAGGGCAGGTTCCGCCCGATGACGGCGAGCACGGCCACCGCGAAGGCGATGTCCGTGGCGGTGGGCACGGCCCAGCCGCGGGCCGCCTCCGCGGGGGAGTCCGGCATCATCGCGGTGACGCCGAGGAAGATCAGGGCGGGTACGATGACCCCGCCGACCGCCGCGGCGACCGGCACGAGGGCCTTGCCCGGATCCCGCAGGTCCCCGTCGAGGATCTCCTTCTTCAGCTCCAGGCCCACGAGGAAGAAGAACACCGCCAGGAGCCCGTCCGAGGCCCAGTGCCCGAGGGACAGGTGCAGGGGCAGAGGCCCGAGGTCGACGTCGAGATGGTGATCCCGGACGCCGAAGTAGGTCGGGGCGAGGCCGGAGTTGGCCAGGATGAGCGCGGCCAGGGTGGCCAGCAGCAGGAGCGCCCCGCCCGCGGCCTCGCTGCGCAGGAGGGAGCCGAGGCGGGAGAGGAGGGCGGGCGGCGTCGGGGAGTCGGCGGTCATGGTGCTCGCTTTCGCGGTCGGCGTCCGCTGGGGACGGGTGAGACGAGGATGCGCGGGGTCGCCCTGCGCCGCAGGAGACGTCCGCGCATGCCGACCAGACTTCCCGGCACACCGACCAGCGAGCTTACCGAATCTCGGGGGCGTGGACCAGGGCCGACGGCGGGAGGGCGGGTCGTGCCCGGGGAGAGGCGTGCGGGACGGGGTCCGGGTGCTGGGGCATAATCGAGGGGCGCGCAGCAGCGGAGGATCACGAGCAGAGGGGAGCGGCGCTATGGCCACCGGCGTGGGTGAGGGCAGCGATCGGGAGCCCCGGTGGCTCAGCCCCGAGGAGCGCGACGCCTGGCTGTGCCTGTCCGCGATCATGTTCCAGCTTCCCGGTCAGCTGGAGAACCAGCTGCAGCGGGACTCCGGCCTGGGCTTCGTGGAGTACATGGTCCTGGCGATGCTCTCCGAGGCTCCGGAGCAGCGGCTGTCCATGTCCGATCTGTCCGCGCAGACCTCCACCCGCCTGGCTCGGCTCTCCCGGGTGGTCAAGCGCCTGGAGGAGCAGGGCTTCGTGCGCCGCTCCACCTCCACCGTGGACCGTCGGGTGACCCTGTGCCACCTGCTGCCGGTCGGGCGCGAGGTCCTGGAGGCCGCGGCCCCCGGCCACGTCGAGCAGGTGCGCCGCTCGGTGTTCAACCACCTGACCCGCCGCCAGGTGACCCAGCTGGCCGGCATCGGCGAGGCACTGCTGGGCGGGAAGCCCTCCGCGGTGATCAACGCGCAGCTGGAGCGCGGGCAGCATCCGCGCCTGGGGCAGGCCTGCCCGGGGGGCGACGCCGAGAGGTGACGCCCCGACGTCGCCTTCTGTGACGAACCCCTAGCGGAAATTTCATTGATCGGTAAAGTAGCCGACTATGAGCTACCGCAACGAGACCTCGACTTTCCGCGCCTCCTTCGGGCTGCTCCTGCTGCGTGTGGTGCTCGGCATCGTCTTCCTGATGCACGGCTGGCAGAAGATCCACACGTGGACGGTGGACGGCACCGCCGCGAACTTCGCGCAGATGGGCGTGCCTGCCGCCGAGCTGTCCGCGGCCTTCGCCGCCTACCTGGAGTTCATCGGCGGCATCGCCCTGATCGTGGGGCTGCTCAGCCGCCTGGCCGGGCTGCTGCTGGGCCTGGAGATGCTCGGCGCGATCTACTTCGCCCACGCCTCCGCCGGGTTCTTCGCCAGCGACGGCGGCTACGAGTTCGTGCTGGTCCTGGCCCTGGGTGCGCTGGCGCTGGCCTTCACCGGGCCGGGCCGCCTGGCGATCTCCGGGGCCTTCGAAGGCCGTCCTGGGGCGAGCCTGCTGGCCTGAGCGGACCCTCCCCGGCGGGGCAGCGAATCCGCCGCATCCGACCGCCGCTTCCGACCGACGCTTCCGTCCGCCGCGCAGGGCGGCACCCTGATCCTCGCATCGGGGTGCCGCCCTGCGGTGCGTCTGGGGTCAGAACGGTCCGCCGTCATCGGCGTCATCGACGCTGCGCTCCCGACATCGGATATCGAGCATCGGGCGGCGGCGCGGTGCACACCGGTGGAGAAGGTTATCCACAGGTGTGTACAACATTGTGAACAACTCGAAGACGTCTGCGAGTGCCGATGCGCGCATGTCTTCCGCGCCCGCCGCGCCCCGCCCGCTGCGGGCCCTCGGCCCCGGCGAGGGTGTTCGAACGGTGACCCACCTCGCACGAAACACACCGCTGTCATTTCACAGCGCCTGTGGATGGGACGGTGGAGAATCGGATACCCGCACCCCCGCGTCCGCGGTGCGCGCCCGGTGCGGGCCCGGTGCTCGGCCGGCGGGGTTCTCCGGATCTCTCTGGGGGATCTCGGTGCTCCGAGGGCGTCTGGCTACCGGGGGCATCCCCCGGAATTCCGCGGAAGATCGGGGATCCGGGGGCACGTCTGGGGGCGAGGAGGGTTCCGTGGCTCGGGGGCCGCGCCCTCGGTGACGCCCCGATCCCCGGCCGCGCGCCTCCCGCTGATCGGATGCCGCGCTGCGTCGCCGTTATCCACAGCCGTCCACACCCCCGACGTCGGAGGCGGCCCGCGGTCGACCCGTTGTGCACGGAGTTTTCCACAGGTGGGGATATGTCGGGGGATGAGGGGACCGGATCGGTGTGGAACGGGCCCGCAGGGGCGCGTCGTCGGGAACCACATCGGTGTGAGTTCTCCACGGGTGTGGACAGCCCCTGTGGACAACCCGGTGGACACCCCATCCCCACCCACCCCACTCATCCCGCCCGCCCCCGCTCACCCCAGCGTTTCGTCCCGGCCGGAGGCGGGCCCATCCCCCTCACCCCCGATGTCGCACGGCGGCGCTTCCGCGGTGATGCGTACTACAGTGAGGCCTGAGTCGGTCGCGAGGATGCGGCCTGACCTCCCCTGCGGCCGTCGCACCGGCGCCGCGCGGGGAGCCCGTGACGAGGGGTGCCGCCCGTGGGCGGCTGAGACAGACCCTTGGAACCTGATCTAGCCAGCACTAGCGGAGGGACGTCACCATGACGCACTTCACCACGTCCGGAGACCCCCGGGAATCCCGGAACCTCCCGAACTCCCAAGCCCCCGACGCCGCATCGCACCGCGGCCCCGATACCCCCGGCTCCGCCCCCGCCGGGGAGGCGTCGGCCTCCGACCTTCCCGCGCGCGTGGCCGCGGCCGTGGATGCCGTGCGCGCTCGCGGCCCCCTGGTCCACGCCATGACCAACTCCGTCGTCCGGGAGATCAGCGCGGACGTGCTCCTGGCCGTCGGCGCGTCCCCGGCGATGGTGGACCACCCGGAGGAGGCCGGCGTCTTCGCGGGCCTGGCCGACGGCGTCCTGGTCAACGTGGGCAACCCCTCCGACGAGAACCTGCTGGCCTACCGCCGCGGCATCGCCGGCGCCCGGGATCACGGGGTGCCGTGGGTGCTGGATCCGGTGGCGGTCGGCGTGCTCGAACCGCGCACCGGCTTCGCCCGGGAGGTCCTCGAGCTGTCTCCGGCGGCGATCCGCGGCAACGCCAGCGAGGTTTCCGCTCTCGCCGGGAGGGGCGCGGGCGGCCGCGGGGTGGACGCCACGGACACCGTGGAGTCCGCCCTGGAGGCGGCCCGCGCCCTGGCCGAGCACACCGGCGCGGTGGTGGCCGTGTCCGGGGAGCGGGACCTGATCGTCTCCGCGCACCGGGTCACCCGCCTGGTCAGCGGGCACCCGCTGATGCCCCTGGTGATCGGCACCGGCTGCGCGCTGGGCGCGGTGGTCGCCGCGTACCTGGGCGCCGTTCGGGAGGTGACCGGCACGGGCGGCGGGCAGGCGAAGTCCGCCTCCGACGGCCAGGACGCCGGATCCTCGCCAGAGGTCGGGCCGGAGATGGGCGCTGGACCTCGGTCGGAGGCAGGATCCTCGGCGGGGACCGGCTCTTCTCAGGGCTCACAGTCCCCGGATGCCGCCGCGCCGGGCCGGGAGACGCCCGTTCGCCTCGATGCCCACGACGCCGTGCTGGCCGCCCATGCCCACCTGGGGGCGGCCGGGATCCTGGCTGGTCGCGAGGCCAGGGGGCCGGGCTCCTTCCGCGTCGCGTGGCTGGACGCGCTGCACGCACTGGACGGCGCCGGCGTCGTCGAGCTGGTGGGGATGGAGGAGCTGGCATGATCCCGGAGGGCGTGGACCCCGCGCTGTACTTCATCACGGACACGGCCCTGTGCGGCGGGCCGGAGCGGGTGCCGCACGTGGTGTACGAGGCCGTGGCCGGGGGTGCGGGGATCGTGCAGGTGCGGGATAAGCACGCCGACGACGCCGCATTCCTCGCCCTGGCCCGCGCCTGCCGGGACGCGGTGCGCCGGGCGGAGGACGCGCTGGGGCGCACCGCCGCGCTGGTGGTCAACGACCGCGTCGGGGTGGCCGAGCGCTTGGGGTTGCACGTGCACGTGGGGCAGTCCGACGCCTCCCTGGCGGTGGCCCGCCGGGCCGTGGGCCCGGAGCGGATGGTGGGCGTGTCCGCCTCCACCGCGGAGGAGGTGCGCGCCGCGGCGGAGTCCGGGGTGGCGGACCTGGTGGGGATCGGCCCCGTGTGGGCGACCCCCACCAAGACAGACGCCGCAGCGCCCCTGGGTCCGGAGGGCCTGGCCGCGCTGGCCGGTCCGGCGCGGGCCGCGGGGCTGGTCGCGGTGGGCATCGGGGGGATCCGGGCGGATCGCCTGCCGTTGCTGCGCGGGGCCGGGGTGGACGGGATCTGCGTGGTCTCGGCGATCGCGGCGTCGGAGAACCCCCGGGCTGCGGCTCGAGAGCTGCGGGCCGCCGTGGTGGACGAGGGCGTGCTGGCCGCGGCGGGCAGCGCCGCCCCGGCCGCGCGGAGCGAGGGGGCGGCGTCGTGAGGCGCCCGGCGGTGGCCCTGAGCGTGGCCGGCTCCGATCCCTCCGGCGGGGCCGGGATCCAGGCGGATCTGAAGACCTTCCACGCGCTCGGGGTGTACGGCACGGCGGCGATGACGGCCCTGACCAGCCAGAACACGACGGGGGTGCGCGGGGTCCACCCGGTGCCGGCGGACTTCGCGGTCAGCCAGGTCGAGGCCGTGCTGGATGACCTCCCGGTGGATGCCGTGAAGACCGGGATGCTGGGGCAGGCCGAGGTGGTGGAGGCGCTGGCGCAGCTGTTCCGGCGGCGTCGGACGCAGCTGGGGACGCTGGTGGTGGATCCGGTGATGGTCGCCACCAGCGGCGATCCCCTGCTGGCCGAGGAGGCCGAGGCGGCGCTGCGGGAGCTGCTGGTGCCGCTGGCGGACGTGATCACCCCCAACCTCCCGGAGGCCGCGCGCCTGCTGGGCGGCGGGGCGGGGGAGGCCCCCGCGGCCGATGATCTCGCGGGGATGCGGGAGCAGGCGCTGGCCCTGCTGGAGCTGGGGCCGCGGATGGCGCTGCTCAAGGGCGGGCACCTGGACGACGACGCGGCGTCGGAGGGTCGGGCCGTGGACGTGCTGGCGGTGCGCGACGAGTCCGGGGCCCCGGCGCGGACCGTGGAGCTGTCGGCCCCGCGGGTGCCGACGCGCAACACCCATGGGACGGGGTGCACGCTGTCCTCCGCGATCGCGGCCCACGCGGCCCGGGCGGCATCGGGCGAGGCGGCAGCGGGTCGGCCGGCCCTGGGGGACGCCCAGCTGGTGGAGGCCGTGCGGGAGGGGAAGCGGTTCCTCTCCCGGGCCCTGCACGACGGCGCCGCCTGGCGGCTCTCCCGCACACCCCAGGCGGGGCACGGGCCGGTGGACCACCTCTCGCAGGTGCTGCGCTGAGCGCGGCGCGGCTCACCGGGGGGCGTCGCTGGTGGACCGCTTCGTGCGTTCGGAGCTGGATCATCCGGTCCCGGATGCACGAAACGGTCCCGGAGCTGGGGTCGGAGGAGCGGAGATGACGAGGAGACGAGGAGAAGATGGGGACGCGATGGAGCTGAGCGTGCTGGACGAAGACCGCTGGGGCGCGGGGGAGCACACCGGGCACTGGTGGGCGCAGGCCCGGACCATCCGGGAGCGGGTGCTGCGCCTGCCGTTCCTGCGGCAGCTGGCCGACGGGAGCCTGGATCCCGGGGCGTTCGCGGAGTACCTGCAGCAGGACGCCTTCTACCTCGCCGAGTACTCCCGGGCCCTGGCCCTGCTGGCCGCGAAGGCGCCGTCGGCCGTGGCGGGAGCGTTCTGGGCGGGCAGCGCGCACACGGCCGTCGAGGCCGAGCAGGCGCTGCACGGGCAGCTGCTGTCCGACCCGCTGCTGGCGGATCTGCCGCGCCCGCAGGCCCCGAGCCCGACGACGCGCGGGTATATGCACTCCCTGGTGGCGGCCTGCGCGGTGCGCCCCTACGCGGTGGGGGCCGCGGCGGTGCTGCCCTGCTTCTGGATCTACGCGGAGGTGGGCCTGGCCTTATCCGGCGGGGCGCAGGAGGTGGCGGAGCATCCGTTCCGCCGGTGGGCGGCCGAGTACGGCGACCCGGAGTTCGCGGCGTCGGCCCGGGGCGCGGTGGCCCTGGTGGAGGAGGCGGCCCGCGAGGCCTCAGCCCCGATGCGCGAGCAGATGCGGGAGGCCTTCCTGGATGCCTGCCGGTGGGAGGAGCTGTTCTGGGACGCCGCCCACCGCCGGGAGGTCTGGACCCGCTGACCGGTCCTGTCGCTCATCCGGTTTCGGGACGGGTTCGTCGTTTCGGGACCGGAATATCCCGTCCCGAAACGACGAACCCGGCCCGAAATCCCAGACGCGGGCGGCGGGCGGGGCGCTCAGGGGTGGGTGAGGGCGGCCCGGATTCGCCGGATGTCCGAAGGGGTGGTCCGGCAGCAGCCGCCGATCAGTCGGGCGCCCGACGCCGCCCACCCGGCCGCGGCATCGGCCGGGGAGGCCGGACCGGGGGCGGGCTCCCAGGATTTGGTGACCGGGTCGTAGCGCTCCCCCGAATTGGGGTAGGCCACCAGGGGCTTGGCCGTGCCCCGACGCAGCGCCCGCAGGGCCGGGGCCACGCGGGGGATCGGCAGGCAGTTGACCCCCACGGCCACCACCTGCGGGGACTCCTCGAGCAGGGCGGCGATCTCCGGCAGGGCGGTGCCGTCGCACAGCACGGGCGCGGCGTCGTCATCAGCCCGGGGCCCGCCGCCGCCCGGCACGGACGCGGTCCCGCCGTCGGAACCGCCCCCGTCGGCCTCAGCCTCGCCGTCGGACGCCTGCCGCACGGACAGGCTCACCCACGCCCGGGCGTCCGGGAACTCCTGCGCCAGCTGCCGCACCAGGGCGCGCACCTCGCCGACGTGCGGCATGGTCTCCAGGGCCAGCGCCTCCGCACCCGCCCCCAGCAGGGCCCGCAGCCGCGGTCGGTGGAAGTCCCGGAACTCCTCCTCGCTCAGCTGGTACCGCCCCGTGTACTCGGAGCCGTCCGCCAGGTACGCCCCGTACGGTCCCACGGACCCGGCCACCCACCCGTCCGACGCCGCCGCATCCCGTGCTTCGCGTGCGAGTGTGACGGCGCGTTGCAGCAGCGCGTCAGCTTCCGACGCAGACCATCCCGCCGCGGTGAAGGCCGGTATGTTCGCCTGGTACGTGTTCGTTGTCGCCACCTGGGCACCGGCCCGGTAGTACGCCTCGTGCACGGCTCGCACCGCTTCCGGATGCTCAGCCAGCGCCGTCGCGGACCACAGGGGCGTGGAGGTGTCCACCCCCAGTCCCTCCAGCTCCGTGGCCATCGCGCCGTCCAGGATCAGGGGCGCGGAGGCCTGGGTCAGGGCGGTGGGGAAGGGCTGGCGGGGCATCGCGGCTTCCTTTCGGGGACGGTGCGCAGGTGCTCCCGACGCGGCGCGGGAGGGTTCTGCACGCACCCTACGCCGATGCCGCCCGGATCGTCCCGCCGCGAGTCCGCGGTGCGTTCGCCGTGAGTCCGCAGCGCGTCGGCGGCAGGCAGCCGAGCCGGAGATCGGCGCGGCGGCGGGACAGGCAGGTTCGGAGAACGGAGAGCAGGATGAGCTCAGAGCGGGCCCCCGAGGGGGCCGGGTCGTCGGGAGTCAGCGCCCCAGAGATCGCCGGCGCGACGCCGATGTCCGATCCGGTCGGGCCGGGGGAGGCGGCCCCTGAGGCGGCGGCCCCGGGGGAGGGGACGGCCCTGCACCGCGGGATGACCCAGCGGCACCTGCTGATGATCTCCCTGGGCGGGGTGGTCGGCACGGGCCTGTTCCTCAGCTCCGGGTACACCATCTCCCAGGCCGGCCCGGCCGGCACCATCCTGGCCTACGGGGTGGGTGCGGTGCTGGTCTACCTCGTGATGATGTGCCTCGGGGAGCTGTCCACCGCGATGCCGTGGACCGGCTCCTTCCACGTCTACGCCACCCGATTCCTCGGCCCGGGCACGGGATTCACCGTCGCCGTGCTGTACTGGCTGACCTGGACGGTGGCCCTGGGCAGCGAGTTCACGGCCTCCGGGCTGATCATGCAGCGGTGGCTGCCGCAGGTTCCGGTGTGGGTGTTCTCCGCGGCGTCGATCCTGCTGATCGCCGGGATCAACCTGTGCTCGGTGCGCATCTTCGGGCGCACGGAATCCTGGCTGGCCGGGGTCAAGGTGGTGGCGATCGTCGCATTCATCCTGCTCGGGGCGGCGGCGATGGTCGGCCTGCTGCCGCTGCACGACGGCTCTGCGGCGCCGTTCTTTTCCGAGCTCACCGCCGACGGCTGGTTCCCCCACGGCCTGCCCATCGTGTTCACGACGATACTCGCCGTGAACTTCGCGTACTCCGGGACCGAGCTGATCGGCGTCACCGCGGGGGAGGCGCAGAATCCACGGCAGGCGGTGCCGCGGGCGATCCGCGCGGCCCTCTGGCGGCTCGTGGTCTTCTTCCTCGGGGCGATCACCGTGATCGCCGCGCTGATCCCGTACCGGGATGCCGGGGTCGTGGAGAGCCCGTTCGTCACCGTGCTGCAGCGGATCGGCGTCCCGTATGCCGCGGACGTCATGAACCTGGTGATCCTCACCGCCATCCTCTCCGCCGCCAACTCCGGGCTGTATGCCTCAACCCGCATGCTCTGGTCGCTGGCCCAGCAGGGCATGGTGCCGCGCTTCCTCGGCGTCACCACCGGCCGCGGGGTGCCGGTGCGGGCGACCCTCGTGAGCCTGGTGGGAGGACTGCTGACCCTGCTCTCCTCGGTGCTCGCTCCCGGCAGCGTGTACCTGGTGCTGGTCTCCATCTCCGGGTTGGCGGTCATGCTGGTGTGGGTGGCGATCTGCGCCTGCCAGCTCGTGTTCCGATGTCGCTACCTCGCCGCGGGCGGGCGCCTGGAGGACCTGCCCTACCGCACCCCGGGCTACCCGGTGGTCCCGGTGCTGGCGCTGGTCCTGACCGCCGCCTCCTGCGTGCTGATCGTGTTGGACCCGGAGCAGCGGCCCGCCCTGTTCTGGACGGTCCCCTTCGTCGCGATCTGCTACCTCACCTGGTTCCTGGTGGGCAGGGCCCGACGCCGCGCGGAGACGGGGAGCGGAGAAGCGGGGGAGGCGGCGGTCGGCTGACCCGCGCCGTCGGCTCCCGGGCTCACGCCACTCCCAGCGCTCGCAGGCCCGCGCAGACGGCCATCGCCAGGACCACGCAGGCCAGCATCGGGGCCTTGAGCAGGGCCGCCAGGATCCCCGTGCCCGCCCCGATGATCCGCGCCGAACCCACGACCTCCTGGCCCTCGAAGAGCATGGTCGTGGCCGCCACCGCCACGATCAGCACCACCGTCGCCCGGTCCATCCACAGCCGCGCCGGTGACTGGCTCAGCTCGTGCGGGGACACCGCGGTCGCGGTCTCCCGGGCGGGTTCGGCCTCGTCCTCCTGCGCCGTCGTGCGGGCGGACAGCGCGCCGATCTTCACCCCCAGGATCCGCATCAGGTAGGTGCCGCCGGCCAGGCCCGCCAGGGCCGCCAGGAACGCCGCCGGGCTCATGCCGCACCTCCCGCCGTCGCGCGGCCGTCCCCGGCGTCGGGCCGCCGACGACGCCGGGCGAGCACCTTCAGGAAGGCGGCCGCCGGGATCAGCGCGAGCAGGGAGGCCACGGCCCCCAGCCCCAGCGGCAGCACGGGGGTGGCCGCGACCGCCAGCAGCGCGCCGCCGGCCGCCGTCACCCCCAGGAAGGGGCTGCGCAGGTCCTGGACCACCAGGCAGAACAGGATCACCGGGAACGCCGCGTCTAGCCCCAGCCGGTCCGCGTCCACCACCGATCCCAGCAGCTGGCCCAGGGCGGCGCCGCCCACCCATGCCGGGAACAGGACCACCGCCATCAGGACGAAGCGCTGCCACCGCTCGGTGCGATCCGCCCCTGGGCGCGCGAAGGCCGCCGTCTCGTCATTGGCCAGGTGCGCCGCCAGGTACTGGCGCACACCCCGCGGAGCGTACTCGCCGATGCTCAGCCCGAAGGCGAAGTTCCGGGAGTTCACCAGCAGGCCGCCCAGCACCGCCAGGATCGGGGCGCCGCCGGCGGCCACCACCCCGACGAAGGTCAGCTCCGCGGCACCGCCGATCGCCAGAGCCGCGAGCATCACCGTCTGCCACAGGGGGAAGCCCGAGGCCTGGGACAGCGCCCCGTAGGACAGGCCCACAGCCACCAGGGTCACCCCGATCACCGCGCACTCCCTGCGCTGGGCAGGAGCGACCGCCGGGAACCACGGTCGGCCGGAGCTGGGCACGGATCTCATATTTCGTATCGTGCTATATCCACTGGCCGCCGTCACATCGGGGCGACGCCGCCCGGCCCCGATCCAGGCCCCGGCCCCGATACCGCGCCGTCACGTGCTCGTGATCCGCAGGCGGTAGGGTCGTGAGCCACATCGCACGCACCCGCCGAGACCCGGAGATCGCCATGGCCGACACCGACACCGACACCGCGCAGACCGCCCCCACCCGCGGGGCCGGAGACCGTCTGCTCACCGCCGTGGAGAAGCTCGGTAACAAGCTGCCCGAGCCCTTCACCCTGTTCATCATCCTGTTCCTGATCACCGGCGCCATCTCCACCGTCATGGCCCTGAGCGGGGCCGAGGTCACCATGCCCGGCTCCGACGAGAAGCTCGCCATCAAGGGCCTGTTCACCGGGGAGGGCATCGCCTGGTTCACCTCCACCATCGGGGACAACTACATCGGATTCCCGCCGCTGGTCACCGTCGCCACGATCCTGCTCGGCATCGGCATCGCGGACAAGACCGGCTTCCTCTCCACCGCCATCCGCCTGGGCATCGGCAACGCCCCGCGCTGGCTGCTGCCCTACGCCGTCGCGTTCGTGGGCGTGTCCGCCTCGATCATGGCGGACTCCTCCTTCCTCGTCGTCCCGCCGCTGGCCGCCCTCGCCTTCAAGGCCGTCGGTCGCCACCCGGTCGCCGGGCTCCTGGGCGGCTTCGCGGCCGTCAACGCCGGGTTCTCGACGGCGGTGCTGCCCACCACCCTGGATGCGCTGTTCGCCGGGATCACCAACGCCGTGATGCCCAACGTCCCCCAGGTCGCCCAGACCGCCACCACCGTCACCCCGCTGTCCAACTACTGGTTCAACATCGCCTCGTCCCTGGTGCTCACCGTCATCTGCGGGTGGCTGATCGACAAGGTGCTCGAGCCGCGCCTGAACCGGCAGCAGGTCCCCCAGGAGGAGAGCGGCGACCCGGTGGATCCCGCCCAGCCCACCACCCGGCAGATGCGCGCCGTCGGCGGGGAGGACGCCTTCGTCCCCGCGGACCAGTTCGACCAGACCGGGCCCGTCACCGCGCAGGAGAAGAAGGGGCTGGTGTGGGGCGCCGTCGCCCTGGCCGTCGTCGGGATCGCGATGATCGTGTTCGCGCTGCTGCCGGCCTCCCCGTGGCGCAACGACGACGGCGGATTCCTCCCCAAGTCACCGCTCATGGACTCGCTGGTGTTCATCATCTTCGCGCTGTTCGCGGTGGGCGGGTACGTCTACGGGCGCGTGGCCGGGGTGGTGCGCGGCATGAAGGACGTGCCGACCATCATGGGCCTGGCGCTGAAGGACCTCATCCCGTTCCTCGTCATCGCCTTCGTCCTCGGGCAGTTCGTGGCCCTGTTCAACTGGTCCGGGATCGGCTCCTGGACCGCCGTCAAGCTCGCCACCGGGCTGCAGGACGCGGGGATCACCGGCTTTCCGATCGTGGTGCTGTTCATCCTGCTGTGCTCGCTGCTGAACCTGTTCATCACCTCCGGCTCCGGGATGTGGACGCTGATGGCGGCGGTGTTCGTGCCGATGTTCGGACTGCTCGGGTACGAACCGGCCTTCGTGCAGGCCGCGTTCCGCATCGGCGACTCCGCGACCCAGGTGGTCACCCCGCTGTCGCCCTACCTGGTGATCATCCTGACCATGCTGCGCAAGTACGAGCCGAAGGCCGGCCTGGGCACCGTGATGGCCCGGCTGGTGCCCTTCGCGATCCTGTTCTGGATCGGGTGGTTCATCGTCCTGTGCGTCTTCTACTTCTTCGACCTGCCCCTGGGCCCGGGCGCCGGCATCATGATCGGCGGGTGAGCCGGGCGTCGGTCCGACTCCGGCGTCCTCGCCGACGCGAGGCGGGGCTTTCGTTCCCACCCGGGCGCCTTCTCCGAGGCGAGGCGGCGCTTTCGTTCCCACCCCTTCCGCGACCCGGCGCATCCGTTCCCACCCCTTCCGCGACCCGGCGCATCCGTTCCCGAAAATCGGTTTTTCGGGAACGGATGCGCCGGGTCGGCGTCGGGAGCGTGGGGTGCGGGAACGGATGCGCCGGGTCGGTGCCGGGTGGGCGAGACCCGGGGCGCCGTCGTCATGGTTAGCCTGGTGCGCATGGGAGCAGAAGCGAGCACTCCGGACGCCGGGCATGACTTCCCCGTGGAGGATCCGTTCCGGTGGTGTGTGCGCTCGCCGATCCTCAAAACGGTGCTGGTGGTGATGGTCGGGGTGCTGGCGGACGCGGCGGCGAGGACGCTCACGGCCTGGACCGGATCGGTCTGGGCGGACCAGATCACGCTGTGGGTCCTGTGGTGCGCGGGTGCCTATCTGCTGACCCGCATCTTCCGCGCGTCGGATGAGTCGAACCTGCCGCGGCCGTGGTGGAAGATGACCGGGCATCCCACGGCGAGCTTCATGATCGGCCTGCTCCTGCTCCTCGGCGTGCTCACCGGGAACGGCTGGTACTTCGCCCGCCCGCTGCCGGAGCAGCTCATCCTGCTGCTGCCCACCGCGCTCGCGGTGCTGTGCCTGCACTCCTCGTATCGGATGGGCGGGTTCCGCATCGGGGCGCCGAGCGGGACGCGCTGAGGGCGCCGTCGTCATCCCGGGACACCTTCCGCTGGTGGCGGAAGCCCCCGGGGGCCCTGGTGGAGCGCGGGCGGCGGCGCTAGCCTGGGAGGCGGTTCTATAAGCTGGATCACCGAAAGGATCGACATGGCTGACCAGTACACGCTTCCCGATCTCCCGTACGACTACGCCGCCCTCGAGCCGCACATCTCCGCGCGGATCATGGAGCTGCACCACGACAAGCACCACGCCACCTACGTCAAGGGCGCCAACGCCGGGCTGCAGAAGCTCGAGGAGGCCCGCGCCAACGGCGACCTCGCGTTCGTGAACCAGCTGGAGAAGGACCTCGCCTTCAACCTCGGCGGCCACGTCAACCACTCCATCTTCTGGAACAACCTCTCCCCGGACGGCGGCGACAAGCCCACCGGTGAGCTCGCCGCGGCGATCGACGACTTCTTCGGCTCCTTCGACGCGTTCAAGAGCCAGTTCACCGCCACCGCCACCGGCATCCAGGGCTCCGGCTGGGCCGTGCTCGCCTGGGACTCCATCGGGCAGCGCCTGAACCTGTTCCAGATGTACGACCAGCAGGCCGGCAACATCCCGCTGGCGCAGACCCCGATCCTGCAGCTGGACATGTGGGAGCACGCCTTCTACCTGGACTACCAGAACGTCAAGCCGGACTACGTCAAGGCCTTCTGGAACATCGTGAACTGGGCCGACGTGCAGCAGCGCTTCGACCGCGCCCGCACCCAGACCCAGGGCCTCATCGTTCCGTAAGGTCCCCGCGTCCGTCTCCGTGACGACGTCGGAGCCCCGTCCCGCCGAGCCGCGCGCTCGGTGGGACGGGGCTCCGGTTCTTTAAGGGGCGACCCGGGGGCGGTGCCGCGGACCGGATCGTGCAGCGCGGGCCGGATGATCCGGCACCGGACGCACGATCCGGTACGGCGGGTGAGCGCCGGGGTCAATGGCGGCTGACGGCAGTGCCCGGTACCCGCGGCGTCGGCCGGGTTACTGCGGGGGCGGGGCGGAGTCGGCGAAGGCCAGGGAGTCGTCGTAGCGGTACAGCCGCGGGGGGCGATGAGGGGTGCCGGTCAGGCGTCGGCCGGTGTCGATGACGGCACGGGAGGCGGCCACCCGGCGTCGGAAGTTCGCCGGGTCCAGGGCCCGTCCCAGGATCGCCTCGTAGACCTCGCGCAGCTGCGCCAGCGTGAACTCCTCGTCGAGGAAGGAGTGCGCGACCCGCGAGTACTCCACCTTGGCGCGCAGCCGCGTGAGCGCGTAGTCCACGATCTCCCGGTGGTCGAAGGCCAGGCGCGGCAGCCGGTCCACCGGGAACCACCGCACGTTCTCCTCCTCGAGCACCTGCGCCGCCTGCGCGGAGGGCACCGACGCCCAGTACACCACCGAGACCACGCGCTCGGCCGCGGCATCCTCCTCCGCTGATGCCCGCGACGCCGTCTCGGAGCCCGACGCCGCTTCGGCATCGTCCGCCGGGGCGGGGGCCTGTCCCCGGTGCACCCGACCGAAGGCGTAGAGCTGCTCCAGGTAGCCGGGAACCAGCCCGGTCGCGTCCCGCAGCATGGAGGCCGCGGCCTCCTCGAGGGACAGCTCCGGGGGCAGGGGGCCGCCGGGCAGGGCGAACAGCCCGCGGTAGGGCGCGCGGATGCGCCGCACCAGCGGCAGCCACAGCCGCAGCCGACCGTCGGCCGCCGCGGACCCAGCCCCGGCCGCGCCGGTATCGGACGCCGACGCCGCGGCATCGGCCGCCTCGCCCCCGGCCTCGGCAGCACCAGCCTCAGCAACCCCGGCCGCAGCCTCGTCGGGCCGCAGAGCCAGGATCACCGTGGAGACGGCCAGCTGCACCGGGGCCGACGCCGCCCCGACCGGCCCACCTGCCCCGGCCAAGCCGGGCGCCGTCCCCGCCTCATCGCTCACAGCTTCGCTACTTCTTCAGCTCGCCCATCTCGTCCCAGCCGTCGCCGTCGACCTGCCGGGAGATGATCTTGGGCGTCTGGGTGATCAGCGGGTACAGGTCCTTCATGGCCTTCTGGAAGTGCTCGGAGTTCACGTGGGCCTCGGCGGCGTCGTCTTCGAAGGCCTCCAGCAGGACGTACTCGTTGGGGTCCTCGACGCTGCGGTTCCACAGGAACCACTTGTTGCCGGGTTCCGCGCGGGTGGCTTCGGTGAACTCCCGGACGTGCTCCATCCAGGTGTCGGCGTGCTCGGGCTTCACGGGGAAGCGGACGACGATCGAGATCATGGGGTCCTCCTCGGGTCGGTGATGGTCTCCTTCCATCGTGGCACGCCCGGCCCGTGGGACAATGGGGCGCATGAGCACCGCCACACCCGCGCCGCTGGTCCGCTTCCTGCCGACCCACCGCGACGTCGTCAGCGCCCAGACCGTGCTGCCGGGGGTGGAGGCTTCGCAGGTCTGGGATCTGGTGTCCCGGCCGCGGCGCCACGCCGAGCTCGACGGCGGCGGGAACGTCCGCGGGCTGATCGACGGCCCGGAGGCTCCGGAGGTCGGGCAGAGCACCGTGCAGCGCATGCGCCTATACGGCATCCCCTACCGGATGCGCGCCACCGTCATCCGCCGGGAGCCCGAGCGGACCTTCGCGTGGGTCATGCCCGGCGGGCACACCTGGGCCTGGGAGATCCTCCCCGCGGGGGACCCGGAGGGGGACAGCGCGGAGGCGATCACCGTGCGCTGCACCTTCGACGCCGCGGCGGCCCGCGTGCTCGGCCTCCCCCTGGCCCCGCTGTATCGACTCGACGGCGGATTCGCCCGCAACCGCCGCTCCATCGCCCTGTCCCTGGCCCGCCTGCACCGGACCTTCCCGCCACGCGGCTGACCTCTCGGCGGCCCACCCGAATCAGAAGGAGCACCCATGAAGATCCTGCTGCCCATGTCCATCGAGCTGGATGCGCAGACGCTGCCCCTGGAGCCGGGCGACGTCGTCGCCGGGTACGACCCCACGCAGCCGGTGCGCGAGGAGGACGCCGACGCCGAGGTCCTGGTGGTCTGGGGCAACACCGACGACCAGCTCGCCGACGCCGCACAGCGCCTGACCGACCTGAAGCTCATCCAGGCGCTGCTGGCCGGGCCGGACCAGATCAAGAAGGCCGGCTTCGGCGAGGATGTGGTGGTCTGCGCCGGCATCGGCCTGCACGACCGGACCGTCTCCGAGCACGCCCTGGCGCTGTCCCTGTCCCTGGTCCGCTTCCTGCCCGAGCTCGCCAGGCGCCAGGAGCGCCGCGAGTGGGCCTCGGAGCTTGGCGGGGCGCAGCCGCTGCACCCGGAGGGCGCGCCGATCACCACCCTGCTCGACGCGCACGTGACCATCTGGGGCTTCGGCTCCATCGGGCAGACCCTCGCACCGCTGTTCACGGCCCTGGGCGCGAAGGTCTCCGGCATCGCCCGCTCCACGGGGGAGCGCGCGGGGTATCCGGTGGTGGCCACCGAGGAGAAGAACGAGCTGCTGGCCCGCACGGACCTGCTGGTCATGATCCTGCCCTCCGGTGAGGCCACCGCGGATTCCCTCGACGCAGCGGTGCTGAAGACCCTCCCGGATACCGCCTACGTGGTCAACGTCGGCCGCGGGTCCACCGTGGACGAGGCCGCGCTGATCGAGGCCCTGGAGGAGGGGCGGATCGCGGGGGCCGCGATCGACGTCGCCAAGACCGAGCCGCTGCCGGCCGAGGACCCCCTGTGGGGCGCCCCGCACCTGATCATCACCCCGCACGCGGCCGGCGGGCGCCCGGTGGGCGCGGAGGAGCTGATCGGGCACAACCTGAAGGCCCTGCGCGGCGACGGCGAGTTCCGCAACCGCATGTAGCCGCCGACGCCGGGTCCCACTTCCGCGAGACGGCGCTCTCGTTCCCGACGCGGGCGCCCCTCTGCAACGACCCGGCGCTCTCGTTCCCTGCACGGGCACCCTTCTCACGCGAGACGGCGCATTCGTTCCCGAAAACGCGATTTCCGGGAACGAATGCGCCGTCTCGCGGAGGGGTGGGTACGGATGCGCCGTCTCGCGGAGGGGTGGGAACGAGAGCGCCGCCTCGCCGACGTCGACGTCAACGGGGACGCCGACGCGACCAGACCCCCCGGCGGCTCAGCGCGCCGTGGCCTCCGGGGCGCCGGCGGCCGGGACCGACATCGTTCGCGGGGCCTGGGCGGCGGGCAGGTGACGGCGGTAGAAGGCCACCGCGATCCCCAGGCACAGCAGCGCCACCACGGACCCGCCGGCGAACATCAGCGGGTAGGTCAGCCACGTGTTGAGCATGGCCAGGGTCGCCGGGATGAAGAAGCCCAGGTAGGTCAGGGAGTAGTACACGGCGGTCAGCCCGGCCAGGTCCTCCGGTCCGGCGATGCGCTGCACCTCCTGCAGCCCGGAGACCAGCAGCATCCCGTAGGCCAGCCCCAGGGCGGCCGCGGCCAGGATGGCGACGGCGGGGTCGTGGGTCGCGGCGGCCCAGGCGGCCAGGCCCATGCTGGGCACGGTCGCGGCCAGGCCCACCACCACGCCGCGGGCGGAGCCCGGGTCATCCAGCTTCTTGCCGACGGACTGGATGCCGATGCCGAATCCCAGGGCGATCAGGCACAGCAGCCCGGAGAAGCCGACGTCGAGCCCGTGGGTGCGCGAGCCCATCAGCCCGGGCAGCACCGCGTAGGCGCAGCCGGCGCAGCCGAAGACCCACGGCGCCATCGGCACCACGACCCACAGGAACCGCCGGTGCGTGGCGGCCGGGATCTTCAGGTCCTCGGCCAGCGGCGCCGGGGTGGCCTGGCGGGCGTGGGTCTCCGGGGCGCGCAGCACCATCAGGAAGCCGATCGCGGTGACGAGCAGGTGCACCAGGTACGGGGTCTGGGCCTGCAGGGGGCCGAACTGCGCCAGTGCCGCGGCCACCGCCGCCCCGAGGCCGAAGCCGGCGGTCAGGGCCATGGAGGAGCGGCGGGCGCCGGCGGACTCGTCGGCCTCGGGGTCGTAGGGTGCGCCGGAGAGCTCCTTGATCCAGGAGCCGCCGACGACCATCACCAGGCCCAGGGCCAGGCCGGAGAAGATGCGGCCGAGGAACAGCACGGCGGGGGAGGAGGTCCCCACTCCCAGCAGGATGGAGGCGATCATCGCCAGCACCGGGGCCGGGACCATCAGGGGGCGCCGACCGTACCTGTCGGACATCGGGCCGCCGATCAGCAGGGCGGGGATGATGCCCAGCACGTAGGCGCCGAGCAGCACGTCCACCGCGCCGGTGGACAGCCCATCCAGGTCCTTGTACATGATCAGCAGCGGGGTGAACTGGTTGCCGCCCCAGGCCACGGCGAACAGCGCGGCGGCGACCTTCAGCCAGTGCGGGATGCGCGGGCGGGCCGCACCCACGGGCACGACGGCGTTGGCCGAGGTGGCGGGGTGGTTCAGCTCGGGGCGGGCGGTGCCGGCGGGGCGGGCGCCGTCGGCCGCGTCGTGGGCGGCGGCACCGGTCTGGGGATCGGCCGGCGGCGTCGCGGCGGCGGTGACGTCGTGGGTGGTGGCGGCGGTCTCGGCGGACACGCGGGTTTCCTTTCGGGGCGGCGGTGCGGTGGGGGATGGCCGACGACGTCGGCGGCCGGGTCCCGCGCGGGCGGCGCGGGAAGTGCGGGGGCGCCGTCCCGGAAGACGGCAGGGCTCGGGGTTCGGGGCGGGGATTACGGGGCGCCAAGCAGGCGCTCGTGCACGGTGGTCAGGTGCTCGGTCAGCGCGGTCTCGAAGGCGCCAGGGTCCCCGGCGCGCACGGCGTCGAGCAGGTTCCGGTGCCCCTCCAGCACGGTGGCGGAGCGGCGGTCGTCGCGCCAGACGGCGCGGGCGGACATGCGCCGCTGCCGGTCCGCGAGGCTGAGGTAGAAGGTGGTGATCAGCTGATTGCCGGCGGAGGCCACCAGGTGCTGGTGGAACTGGGCGTCGGTGGCGACGAAGTCGTCGTGGTCCTCGGCGCGGCGGGCGGCGTCCTGCCGGTCCAGGATCTCGGCGAGTTCTGCGGCGACCTGCTCCTGCTCCCCGGCGGTGACGATCTGGCGCACCGCGTGGGATTCCACCATGATCCGGGCCTGCACGACGTCGCGGATCTCGTGGGGGCCGACCTGCCGGATCAGGGCGCCGCGCTTGGGGTAGAGGGTCATCCACCCTTCGGTCTGCAGGCGGATGAATCCCTCGCGCACCGGGGTGCGGGAAACCTCCAGCGCCGCGGCGATCTCGCCTTCGGAGATCAGCTCCCCGCCCTCGAGGTCGTGCTCGAGGATGCGGGTCTTGACGTGCTGGTACACCAGGTCCGCCGCGGAGGCGCCGGTGGGGCGGGCGGGAGCGGTCTGGGCGGTCATGGGAGCCTTCCGGGGGATCGGCCCGACGAGGTCTGGTGAGCCTCACGAGCACAACTTAGATACAAGTTGCATCATAGTCTCATCGCGCCGCGAAGCAACCCCCGCCTCACCGACGGGATCGCCTCCGCTGTCCGGCCGGTTCCGCGGCCCTGGGTGCGGCCCCTGGGTGCGGGGCCCTGGAGCCGGGACGCTGAGGGGCCCGGCCGCCGGCAGGCGATGCCCCGCGGCATCAGGCCATGAGGGCTGAGATGACCAGCAGGGCGGGGACCGAGGCGAGGGTGGACAGCAGCACGATGTCCCGGGCCAGGGAGACCTGCTGGTCGTACCGGGAGGCGAAGTTGAACAGGTTCTGCGCCGTCGGCAGCCCACCCAGGACGGTCGCGGCGAACAGGTCGTGCGGGGCCAGGTGGAAGGCGAAGCGGCCCAGGAGGTAGGCCGCCACCGGCATCATCGCGACCTTCAGGCCCACGGCCAGCAGGGTCTCCGTCCGCTGGCCCGGCACGGCGAGCGGTCGGCTGCCGCGCAGGGACATGCCGAAGGCCACCAGGATCAGCGGGATGCCGGCCCCGCCGAGCAGGCGCAGCGGCTCGTGCACGACGTCGGGGACCGGAAGCCCCAGCAGGTTCACGATGATCCCGGCCGCCGAGCCGAGGATCAGGGGGTTGCGCAGCGGCTGGGTGGCGATGGTCCTCAGCCTCACCTGCCCGCGGGAGACGACGTCGAGCACGGCCAGGCACAGCGGCGTGGCGAAGATCAGCTGGAACAGCAGGATCGGGGCGACCTGGGCCGGGTCCCCGAAGATGTAGGTGGCCACCGGCAGGCCCATGTTGTTGGCGTTGAGCAGCCCGGCCCCGACGGCGCCGACGGTCACCCGGGCCACCCCGCGGCGCAGGATGAGTCCGGCGACCAGCGCGTAGAGGCCTGCCATCGCGGCGAAGCTGATCGCGGCCACCGGCAGGCGCCCGGAGAAGATGACGTGCAGGTCCGTGCCGGCCAGGGTGGTGAACATCAGGGCGGGCAGGGCCACGAAGAAGGCGAAGCGGTTCAGCTGCCATCCGGCGCCTTTGCCGAGCACCCCGGAGCGCTCCACGGTGTAGCCGATGCCGACGACGACGCCGATGATCGCGAACCCCTCGAGCACCCCGAGCATGGGCGGCCCCTTTCCTCCTGGTGAGCGCGGCGACGTCGGCTCCTCGCCCTCGAGTCTAGGGGCGCGGGGTGTGGGCCTGCTGCCGCGTTGAGAGGGAGGCGCGATGCCGCTTCCCGCGCTGCCCCGTCCTCGGGTCCTGACTGCGCCGGGTCTCAGACGCCGGTGTCGGTTTCCTCCTGGAGAGGACGACCTACCCTGAAGAGTCCCAGACCCGTACCATGTCTCTCAGCACTGATGACCAGGGCCGACATGCCAGTGTCGAAGAGTGACGACGTACGCTGCGTTCGGATGCGCCTTCCAGGGCGACGGAGGATGATCTTGTTGCCGGATCTTCTGCAGAGAACCCCGGGTTCGTTATTCGCTCCTGAGGTCAGGCGCTTTCCTGGCGAGGCCTCGCGGCGCCAAGAGATGGAAGGGGCGTGATGGACCTGGGCTGGTTCGATGCGCTCACCTTCATCTGCGCCGCGGCCATCATCATCAGGAATCGGGTGTGCAAGAAGAAAGGTGTCGAACCGATCGATCATCGACTGTTCAGGAAGGTCGTTCCCTGGGGTGATCCGCGGATTGTCGGCTCTTCACGAATGAGGGTGTAGCGCGGGTCTGAACCCTCCGGCTTCGAGCAGCGACCGAGCGATGTAGTGGGTGAGGTTGCGGAAGCCCAGAGCGGAGCCGCGAAGGTGTTCGAGTCGCCCGTTGACGGCCTCCGTAGGACCGTTGCTGGTGCCAGGTCGGTCGAAGAACGCGAGAATGTCAGCGGCGCGTTGCTTCAGCGTCCGGCCGAGCTTGCGCAGCTCGACGAGCGGGGTCGGGACCC